>DHON01000086.1:54443-57146 GCA_002409965.1 Firmicutes bacterium UBA5389 | reverse complement strand
GATGAAGCAGGAATCCCGCGACTTAAGTCGTGGGAGGTTCAAGCAGGCGAGGAGGGGCGAATCCGCTTATGCGAGTGAGTGTAGTAGAGGTTGCGTCCTCGTGGCGTGATATTCGCGAGGTTACCAGCAGGGCAGGGCACTACAGGGCTGAGCTTGCAGTGCTTGGAGCCAGTAAGGGCATTGATTTTCGATGGCACGATCCCGATGTATCGGCCACGGAGCTCGCCGCGTCCGATGCACTGCTGCTTCTGGTGCTTAGCGGCGGCACCGAGCAACTGGGCATGTCGGTCATCTCTCGCTGGAAGGGCCCGCTTGCGATACTGGCGCACCCCGGCGATAATGCCTTAGCCGCGGCCATCGAAATGCTCGCGCTCGCCAGATCCACTGGGCATGCGGGCGTCATTATCCAGGCCAGTCCGGGCTGGCGTGATGGGGTTTCGTTGGCTTTCGCGCTTGCCAAGACCCACGCGAGCCTGCGCCGGGCGACAATCGGCTCGCTGGGGTCGCGTGAGGTGGAGATCATGACGCCATGGGCTCTTGAGGGCGCTGTGAGCGAAGTGTGGGGTCCGCAGCTTGTGCATCTACCCCTGGGGCAGTTGGTCCGTTATTCGCGCGAAGCCGATATGCAGGCTGCGCAAGACATAGTGGACGAGATGCGGGCGCAGGCGCCGCGAGTTGTCGAACCCGATGCACGCGCCATGCTGGGCTCGGCTCGGATTTACCTGGGCCTGAAGAGGATAGTGGAGGAGCATGGCCTGGATGCCGTGGCCGTTCATTGCTTCGCGTTGCTGACTCCTCTTGCGAACACCGGGTGCTACGCGTTGGCGCGTCTGAACGATGAGGGAGTGCCCGCGACTTGTGAAGCCGACATTCCATCATGTCTTACCATGCTGTTCATGCGGTATCTGACATCAGCGCCGAGTTTCCTGGCAAACCCGTCGTCCATCGATCTCGGCTCGGATACAGTGGTGTTTGCCCATTGCAGTATACCTCCGAGCATGTGCGCCACATACTCGCTCAGGTCGCACTACGAGTCGAACTTGGGCGTGGGCATCGCGGGCGAGTTGGAGCCGGGACCGGTGACTGTTGTCCGAATTGGCGGAAAGGACTTGCGGGAAATCTATGCAGCCAGTGGCCGGCTAGTTGAGTGCGGAGATCGTGAAGACCTGTGTCGCACTCAGTTATCAGTGAGATTCGATCGACCGGAAGACGCGCGTCTCTTGCTCAGTCGACCGCTGGGCAATCACCATATGATCGTCCGGGGGGACTGGACGCACCAGATCAATCAGTACTGCAGTTACTTCCGCGACTAGGTTCTTCGGATACTATCCGGGCCAGCGCAATGGCTGCATCGCGCGCATCGTCCATGGTGTTGAACCATCCGAAGCTGAAGCGGAGTGTACCCACGGGGAATGTTCCCAGGGTCCTGTGGGCTGCCGGCGCACAGTGGAGCCCTGACCTGACCATGATGCCGAAGTCCCTGTCGAGGAGATAGGCCGCCCGTGCCGGATCCGATAGCGGCGATGTGAACCCCGCCGACACAGTTGCCACTCGGTCCAGGGCACAGGCTGCTGCGGCGCTTCCCATTTCCGCTCCCCATGGGCCGAACACTCGCACTCCGGGGATGCCCCGCGCCATTTGCGCGAACTCATCTGCCAGGCGGAGTTCGTGCAGACCTATCTGCTCGGCCCCGTTTTCCAAGACAAAGCCGATCCCGGCTGCGAGCCCTGCTATCCCCACTGTGTTGGGGGTGCCGGGCTCGAATCTGTCGGGCAGGAACCCGGGTTGGACCTCTTCGTCCGACCGGCTGCCCGTGCCGCCCTGGACGAGGGGCAGCATCTGAGTTGCCGCGCGCGGGCTCAGCACCATACCGCCTGTCCCCGGCGGACCGTAGAGCCCCTTATGGCCGGTGAACGCGAGCACATCCGCGCCCAGCTCGCGCAGGTCGATGGGGATCGCCCCTGCAGTCTGGGCTGCATCTACCATCATGAAAACCCCGGCCTCACGCGCTATGTTGGCGATTTCGGCGATGGGCATCACTGTTCCTGAAACATTGGATGCGTGGGTGATCGCTATCATCCTGGTGTGGGGCCTGAGGGCGCAGCGCACATCCTCCGGGTCCAGACTGCCCCGGATGTCGCACTCTACTTCAGTAATCTCGACTCCGCGGTGCTCTTCTGAGAACCGCAGCGGACGCATCACCGAGTTATGCTCCATGCTGGTGGTCACCACGTGATCGCCGTGGCGGAGCAGACCGTGTACGGCGAAGTTCAACGCGTAAGTTACGTTGGGGGCGAATATGACTTGTTCGGCTGCGGGCGCGTGAAAGAGCCGAGCTGCCGATTCGCGCGCTTCATAAACTATTCGCCCGGCGCCCAGGCTGCTTTCGTAGCCTCCCCGACCCGGGCTGGCGCCGACGTCGCGCATGTACCGCTCCATTGAGTCCCAAACCTTCGGGGGCTTGGGATAGGAGGTGGCTGCGTTGTCAAGGTAGATTCGTCTGCCAGCGTAAGCCATGTCCATATGATGCCTCGCCTCCCAACGCTCAGTATCGCCCGGGCCGTGCCGGCTGTCAACAGTATGCTCAGGACCTCGTCAAAGTCGTCCCTTGCGTGTTTGCGCGGCTGAGCGCGGTTGGCTGCATGCCCGGGCACGTGGCAAGAACTGGGGTGCGCTATCTTTGACAAAAGGTACGGGCCATGT
>DHON01000086.1:28890-54146 GCA_002409965.1 Firmicutes bacterium UBA5389 | reverse complement strand
CCATAACATGCTAGCGGGTATCGGTTCTATGGTGGATTCAGCCAGGGTCTTGCCTCTACTTGCCTGCCAGTGCTCAATAATGAATGCACCTATGTTCAATAATGAACGCACCTGTGTTCACCTTTGGACGTTATCCGCGGAACTTCCGTCAAAAAGTGAACATCCCAGGTTATGCCATACGCAGCCTGCTCAACGGCTGGACTACGTCTATGGAGTGGCCGCGATTTCGGGAAGCAGGAAGGTGGGGGTAAGCTCAACAGACCGGCCATGCGGTCTTTCAGGCCGCCGTGCCTCGGTCGCGCCTCAGTCTCGGCCCAGCGCTAGGTGCTTTTCGACCGCGCCCGCGGCCATCCGCAAGTCACATGAGCGGCCAAGACATGCGGTGTGCACGGTTAGCACGACTTTGGCGGGGCACTGACAGTGCACCGCAGACATATAGGCAAACCGTATGGCTGGCATATGGTCGATCAATATCTCCTATTTGCCGCAGCGCGCTGCCTCAGCCTATACTCAACTGTGTGGGCATCTTGATACTGTGCCCACGGGCACGCAAGCATGCGTGTGGGCGCGCGTGTGTGCAAATGCATTGGGGAGGGGCTAGTTCGAAAATGGACCAACGACGAGTAGTGCTAGTGGCGGGCGCCGTTGTCGGGGCGCTCAGTGTGTTTCTGGCCAAGGCCGGGAACCCGGCGAACATGGGAATCTGTATCGCGTGCTTCATTCGTGACATCGCAGGCGGGCTCGGCCTGCACAGGGCGGAGGTTGTGCAGTATCTGCGCCCAGAGGTACCTGGTTTCATCATAGGTTCTATGTTGGCTGCCCTAGCCGCAGGGGAATTTCGGGCGCGGGGCGGGTCTTCGCCGGTGCTCCGGTTCGTGCTGGGCTTCTTCGTGATGATCGGCGCGCTAGTCTTCCTAGGCTGTCCTCTCAGAATGGTCCTGCGCCTGGCAGGCGGGGATCTCAACGCCGTGTTCGGCATCTTGGGCTTCACAGCTGGAATATGGGTGGGCGCTCTCTTCCTGCGGCGCGGCTTCACACTCGGCAGGAGCGCGCGCATGCCGGCAGGCAACGCTGTGGCGCTCCCTGTGTTCAGCGTGCTATTGGTGATCCTGGCGATCACCGCGCCTGCGTTCATCTTCTTTAGTTCCAAGGGCCCGGGCTCAGCGCACGCCCCAGTGCTCGCGGCGCTTGCGGCCGGCCTCATCGTCGGCGCTCTCGCACAGCGCTCGCGGCTCTGCCTGGCCGGCGGGATACGCGATCTGATCCTCATCCGAGATCCTCATCTATTCAACGGGTTTGCAGCCATTTTCGGGGTTGCGCTCATTCTCAACCTGGTTTCCGGCGGATTCAAGTTGGGATTTGCCGGGCAGCCTGTGGCTCATACCGATGGACTATGGAATTTCTTGGGCCTGGCTGCAGTAGGGCTGGGCGCCTCGTTGCTTGGCGGATGCCCCCTGCGCCAGTGCATCTTGGCTGGCGAAGGCGATGCGGACGGCGTCATGGCCTTCCTGGGCATGCTTGTCGGCGCTGCGTTCGCGCACAACTGGGGCATCGCTTCATCGGCGGCCGGGCCGACCGCCAATGGCAAGGTCGCTACGGCGGCGGCTCTTGCTGTGATGACCATCATCGGGTACATGGGAGTTCGGGGGTCTGGAAAGGGCAAGGCTCAGGCCGAGTAATCAGGAGGAATGAAACAATGGCTTATCGTGTAGATGCGCGCGGGCTTTCCTGCCCGCAGCCTGTGGTGATGACCAAGAAAGCACTAGATAGCTGCGGCGATGTGCAGGTTCTCGTTGACAACGCCACAGCCATGGAAAACGTTTCGCGGTTCGCCCGCCATAGCGGCTGCGATGTGGATGTGGAGGCCAGCTCCGAAGCGGGGGAGGACGGAGAAGGCTGCGACTGCTACATCATCCGGATTCATGCAAAGGGGCGGGCGTAGCGTGGGCGAGGGCGATGCGCAACCCGGCTCGGCGCCGGTGTTTCTGATCTCCTTCCCCAATGTTCATCACGCGTTCAAGTGCGAGAGCCTCATGCGGGGGCCGGGGCGCGAGATTCACGTCATGCCCGTTCCGAGGCAAGTCAGTTCCAGCTGCGGGCTGGCTGTGGAGGTCAGGGCAGACGATATCCTGCACGGCCCAGACGTGGCGCGGGAGCTGGAGCGCGGGGGCGTAGACTACGAGGCGGTGTTCGCGCTCGGATCAGGCGGTCGCTACGAGCTGATCTGCGAGAACAATGACTCGTCTGTATGAAGGAAAAGCGTAGCCGGTGATGAAGATAATACCATACGAGCGCCTTTTCTTATCGAAGGGAGTCGATGGTATGACGCAGAGACTGTTGCGCGCGGACGTGCCCACGGATGAAACGTGGAAACTTGAGGATCTGTTCGCCACAGCTGGCGATTGGCAAAACGAGCTCGACGCGGCGCTGGCTGATATCGCTTCTGTGGCTGCCTATCGCGGGCGGCTCGCTGAAGGGGCGGGAATGCTCCTCGAGTGCTTTGAGGCCATGGAACGGCTCATGATGAGGATGCTTAGGGTAGGCACGTACGCATTTCTTCGCTTCTCTGAAGACGGGTCGAACCCTGTGAACCAGGGGATGATGGGGCGAATGGCGTCCGCCCAGGCGAAGGTGGGGTCGGCGATCGCCTTCATAGAGCCGGAGATACTTGCGTTGCCTGAGGGGGCCGTGGAGCAGTATCTGCAGGGCGAGCCAGGCTTGGGGGAGTTTCGTCGACGGTTGGAGCGTATACTGGCCGACAGGCCGTACGTGCTGTCTCAAGAGACTGAGGCAGCTCTAGCCGCTCTGAGCGAAGTGTTCGGCGCGCCGGAGACCATCTACCAGCTGGCCAAGAGCGGAGACATGCTCTTTGAGCCTGCGCGCGACTCGGAGGGTCGGGAAGTCTCCATCGCGTTCGCTACCTATGAAGAGAAGCTGGAGATATCGCCGGACGCCGTTCTCCGCCGCAATGCCTACTCATCGTTCGCCAACGGGCTGAAGCGCTACCAGAACGCCTTTGGCGGCACTTTCGGGTCGGAGATCAAGAAGAACGTCGCCATGGCGCGCGTCAGGGGATACGAGTCGGCTACTCACATGCTCCTCCACGGGCAGGAGGTATCGGGGGAGTTCTACCACAACCTTCTACAGACGGTTCAGGCCGGCCTCGCCCCGCACATGCGCCGTTACGTGGAGCTGCGCAAGCGGGTTTTGGGTTTGGATCAGGTGATGTACTGCGATATCGAGGCCCCGCTTGACCCGGGCTTTCAGTCGGACACCACGTATGAAGAAGGGGCGAGACTCATCCTCGATTCTGTACAGGTTATGGGGGACGAGTACGCCCAGATTGTGCAGTCCGCTCTGGAGGGAAGGTGGATCGATCGGGCCGACAACATCGGCAAGTCCACTGGGGCGTTCTGCGCGCCTGTCTACGATGTGCACCCGTACATCCTGGCTACGTGGGGCGCCAACATGAGGTCGGTGTTCACCATCGCGCATGAGTTGGGCCACGCTGTACACATGGTGTTCTCCTCGCGCAACCAGCGGCTAGTCAACACCGACATATCGGTGGTCTTCGTGGAGGCGCCTTCCACGTTCAACGAACTACTTCTGGCGCAGCACATCCTGGGCCAGAAGTGCGACAGGCAGATGCGACGCTGGGTGCTCATGCAGATGCTGGCCACTTACTACCACAACTTCGTCCGGCACATGCTCGAGGCAGAACTCACAAGGCGGGTGTACGCGCTTGCCGAGGAAGGCAGCCCAGTCACGGCGGCGCTTCTGTCGCAGCTCAAGGGGAAAATTCTGGAGGAATACTGGGACGGAGTCGTCCAGATCGACAACGGCGCTCGCCTGACATGGATGCGCCAGCCCCACTACTACATGGGCCTCTACTCCTACACCTACTCAGCCGGGCTAGTTACCGCTACATTGGTCGCCGAGAACCTGGCTCAAGACGGCGAGGCTGTGGCCAAGCGCTGGGTTGAAGTTCTGAAGGCCGGGAGTACGATGAAGCCGCTCGAGTTAGCGAAAATGGCCGGAGTGGACTTGGAGGACGAGGCAACTGTACGGCGCGCAACAGACTACGTGGGGCGCGTTGTGGACGAGCTTGTACAGAGTTTCTAGTGATCGACTGACCCAGA
This sequence comes from Firmicutes bacterium UBA5389, assembly GCA_002409965.1. Classification (GTDB taxonomy): domain Bacteria; phylum Bacillota; class DTU025; order DTU025; family DTU025; genus UBA5389. Next base: position 50,007 of record DHON01000086.1, on the reverse strand, counting down.
TGCGGACCGGCTATTGGCGCGTGAGTCGAAGCGCGCCGGGGCAGGCCCGCATCTTCGCTTCATCATACACGGCTTTCAGAGGGACTCCATGCTTTTCGGCAAGCCTCTTGCAGTCCTCGTATTCGGGCGCGGCATTAGTGACCGCATCGCCCAATCGAGCCACTTTGACGCGCGCGTCGAGGAGCGCCTCGATGGCTGGAAGGTTCCTGAACGGCGCTTCGTGATCATGCGTGTGGTCATGGCTATCGTGATCGTGATCGTGAACGTGAACGTGATGGTCGTGGCCATCGTGGTCATGGTGGTGGTGGCCGTGATGGCCATCGTGGTCGTGCCCCTCGCGGGCATGGGCCGTGACGACCTCGACGTGTGTGCCGCTGATGCCCTTCCTCAGCACCCTGCTGGTCACCAGATCGAAATGGTCGAGTCCGCCCTGTTCGAGCTGGGCGCAGCCCTGCATCGATCAGAGCGCCCAGAGTCATGCTATAGATCCACGCATCATATGGCGCCTCCCACCTCGGATCAGGGTTCTCCGGATAGCACAGTATTCGACTTCCAGTCAGATTCCCCTGTGATCCCGGAGGGATCCGGCAATCCGCCGCAACTCCCCGAGCCTCCAGGACGCCAGGGCGCAGGGCGACCCAGGGTCCTGCGAAAGCCGCGTCGGTCCCATGAGCCTGGACGCCTCGCCGGCTAGGCCATGCATGATCTGCGTGGTCCGGCGCGACCTGTTATGTGTGCAACAGGTGTTTTATGGGACCTGCTCCAGGCGCAACAGGTGTCAAAAATAACCTGCACCGAGTACAACAGGTACCGGATAATTGCCATCTGTCAACATCGCCTACGTCCGCATTGCCTCCTTGTCGCACCCCGGTCGCGCCCCGGTCGCGCCTCAGTCCCGGCCCAGCCCTTGGCGCTTTTCGGCCGCGGCCGCAACCGCGACCGCGACCATTCGTAAGGCCTGCCAGCGGTCTAGCACGCAAACCACAACGCCTGCGCGACTTCGACGGATCCCTGCTGTGACCCCGGAAGGTGACCCCGCAGGACCTCGTCAAAGTTGTCCTCTGCGTGGCTGAGCGTGGTTGGCTGCATGCCCAGGTGCGTGGCAAGAACTGGGGTGCGCAATATTTGACAAAAGGCACGGGCCACGTGCTCACATTCGGACGCGGACGCTGCAAAAAGCGAGCATGTGACCCAAATACACCCTTGTTACCACCAGTTGCAGACACGTTTTTGCCCTCCGGCGCGCCTCCAGCTCGCGAATTCCCATAACATGCTAGCGGGTATCGGCTCTATGGTGGATTCAGCCAGGGCTTTGCCTCTATGTGCTTGCATGTGCTCAATAATGAATGCACCTGTGTTCAATAATGAATGCACCTGTGTTCACCTTTAGACGTTATCCGCGAAACTTCCGTCAAAAAACGAGCATCCCAGGTTGTGCCATGCGCAGCCTGCTCAACGGCTGGATTACGTCTGTGGAGTGGCCGCGATTTCGGGAAGCAGGAAGGCGGGGGTAAGCTCAACAGACCAACTATGCGGCCTTCAGGCCGTTCGTGAGAATCGGCTTCAGGTACCGAGTGATTATCAACTGTCAGCCTCGCAGACGCCCGCATTGCCCTCAAGCTCCCGTCATGGTCTTTGCTGTTCTTTCAGGAAACCGCAGCTCAACGCGGGTACGTCCGCCGTGTCTCGGTCTCGCCTCAGTCTCGGTCCAGCGCCAACCTCTTTTGATCGAGGTTCGCGACCATCCGCGAGTCACACGAGCGGCCAAGACATGCGGTCTGCAGGGCTAGCGCGACTTCGGCGGATCCCTGCTGTGACCCCGGCAGGTGACTCGAAGTTGCCGCCTGCCTGTGGTAAACTGGTGTCTGCTGGGTGTCGGCACTCGACCGGGCTCGGCGTGAATGGAGAAGTGTAGGCTGTGGCAGATAAGTCCAATGGTAGTCTCGCCAAATTCGCAGGCATAGTGGCGCTTGGCACGGTGGCCAGCAAGATACTGGGCTTCTTGCGGGAGACGTCTTTCGCTGCGCAGTTCGGGGCGAGCTATGCCACCGACGCGTATCTGATGGCTATGGTCATCCCAACGTTGATGCTGTTGGGAGTGGGACCCGCTGTCACCACCACGCTGGTGCCGGTGTTCGCGGATGTGGAACGTCGACGCGGCCGGGAGGCGGCGTTCGCTTCGGTAAGTGCGATAATCAATGCGTGCTTCATCGTTTCAGGCGTGGTCATGGTTGCGGGCATGGTGTTCGCGCGTCCCGTGGTGAGGCTTGTCGCGCCGGGGTTCTCCGGAGAGACATTTGCGCTCACGGTCGAGCTCAGCATCATCCTGTTCCCGATTGCGGTGCTGACCGTGCTGGCGCACTGTGTAACCGGCGTTCTGCACGCTATGGGCAAGTTCACGGTGCCGGCCGTTACCGGCATCGTTCAGAATATCATCATCATCACCGCTATCACGGTATTTGGCCCACGCCACGGCATTGGGGCGGTGGCCGTTGGCACTGTCCTGGGCTCCCTGAGCATGCTGGCCGTGCAGTGGCCGGCTCTCCGCGCATGCGGCTACAGGCACCGGTTCGCGGTGGACTGGAAGGATAGGGGGTTGCGCCAGGTAGGCCGGCTGATCGGACCAATTATCTTGGGTACCGCGGCATCGCAGGCGGGAGCGCTGGTCATCCGAGCTCTGGCGTCGCGCCTGCCCGAAGGGTCGATTACGTATCTCAACTACTCACAGCGGCTGGTCGCGCTGCCGGTGGGCGTGTTTGGAACCGCTCTCATAACCGTCCTCTACCCAACGCTTGCCCGTCTTTACTCTGAGGACAAGTCCGAATTCTCAAGAACCTTCAAGCGCTCGGTCGGAATCGTCTTCTTCATACTGCTGCCCATGGCGGCAGGCCTGATGATCCTGGCTGAGCCCGTGGTGCGGCTGGCGTTTGAGAGACGCGCTTTCACGGCGGATGCCACTTCCGCTACTGCCGTTGCGCTTGTGTATGCAGCTATCGGGATACCCTTCATGGGCCTGGCCGACCTCACATCCAAGGCTTTCTATGCCACTCACGACACGATCACCCCGGTGTTCGTAAACGTTGGGGCCGTGGGCGTCAACGTTCTGCTCAGCCTGGCGCTTGTGGGCAGCATGCAACACGCCGGGCTTTCGCTGGCGGCGTCCTGTCAGCCCATTGCTTCATTTATGATCCTGCAGCTCATATTGCGACGCAGGGCGGCTGCATCGCAGCGCCAGAGCGCGTTGGCTGGCCCGGACGTCCACGTCCACGCCGCTTGGGGGCAGACCTCCCGAGCGACCCGATCTGCCAGGGACGGCGAGTACAGCCTGGCGGCATCACTTGCCAAGTCGGTGGTTGCGACCGCGGTGATGTGGGCGGCTGTGTCGGCCTTCGATCCGTGGTTCGCCGCGCGTGTTTCGCAGTCCGGCATCATGGCGCAGGCACTGCGGCTCGCGGCGTCTGTGGGCGTGGGCGCGGCGGCGTACTTGGTCGTGGCCGCCGCGCTGCGAAGCGAGGAACTCACATTCGCCGCAGGCGCGGTGCGCGGTCGGCTCGGCCGCAGCAAGCAGGGGCGTTGAGCCGAACGAAGCGACGGCCGGAAGGAGCGAGCGCATCTCGCCGCCTCATCGGCCGCCGCTTGAGATCACTTGTTCACCAGGCCAAGCACATCAGGCCTTCATGTTGGGCTGTCCAAGCCGTCCTTGCTTCACCTTGCCGAGCACGGTGATGGCCTCCACGATCATCCATATTTCCAGAACGATGATGACCCCGTCTATTATGCTGAGGAGCATGTTGCCCTTTGCCATATAGCTAAGCAAGTTGGCCACCATGCCCCAGGTGGTTATGAATATCATGAATATCATCGGGATCATGGTGTACTGGGTGGGTTTGCTGTTCTCCGCCAGATACACGGTGATTGTGAGCAACGCCAGACCTGCAAGCAACTGGTTGGTGGCGCCGAACAGAGGCCATAGCACGTTGGCGCTGCCGCGGAAGGCCAGCAGGTAGGCGCTGACCACCGCGATCCCAGCTGCGATGTACTTGTTGTCGAGCCACTTCTGCCCGATGCTGTCGCCGAACTCGGAGATCACGTAACGCTGCAAGCGTGTGGCTGTATCGATTGTGGTGCTGGCGAAGCTGACCATGAAGACGGCCAATATGTTGAGCGACATCGCTTTTGATATGCCCAGGGTTTCGACTATCCTTGCGCCTCCTTCGGCAAACGTGGGAAGCGTGGGGACTTTTGCGTAGTTCGCGTAGGTGGTGAGCCATGCTTCCTTGGAAACTCCGGTAGTGACCGCGATGATCACCAACGTGGCCAGGGCGGCCTCAAGCAGCATGCCTCCGTACCCCACCGCCAGCGCGTTGGGCTCCTTGTCGATCTGCTTGGAGCTGGTGCCGCTCGACACTAGGCAGTGGAAGCCGGATATGGCGCCGCAGGCTATGGTTATGAACAGGAATGGGAGCATGGGAGGCGCTCCGGCCGGTGCCGATATTACCGCGGGCGCGACTATGGGCAGAGGCCGGACGATTATCCCAACAATGAGCAGGATCATAGCCACGCCCAACTCCAGCGCGTTGATGTAGTCGCGCGGCTGCAAGAGGCGCTGGACGGGCATGGTCGAGGCGAAGAACACGTAGATCATGATTATGATGAGCCATGCGGCCTTGCTGAGGGCCACCGGGATGAACAGACCGATCCAGATCGTGACGTACATCGCGACTATGGCAGCGATTGACCCCACGAGGAGGCTCCCCTTCTTCTCGTAGAGGTACCACGACAGAGTCATAGCTATCACGATCTCGATCCAGATCGGGAAGACGCACTGCGGATACTGGACGAACAGGTTTGCCATGAGGATTGCGAATATGGCTATTACGATCCACAAACAGAAGAAGATGATCAGGAAGAAGAGCGACCTTGTGCGAGGATTCACGACAGTTCCAGTGATATCGCCGATGGATCTGCCATCGTGGCGCATCGAGAGCACCAGAGCTCCGAAGTCGTGCACCGCGCCTGCGAAGATGGATCCGAAGACCACCCACAGCAGGGCAGGCACCCATCCCCATATCACCCCGAGCACCGGGCCGACGATGGGACCAGTGCCGGCGATAGAAGTAAAGTGGTGACCGGCGAGGATGAACTTGTTGGTAGGAACGTAGTCCACACCATCGTTGTGTTTCTCAGCAGGCGTGATGTTCTTGGTTGCCAGTTCGAATACCTTCGAGCCAAGCTTTTTTCCGTAGAGGTTGTACGCCAGGATATACAGGGCGAACGTCACAACCATCACCAAGAGAGAGTTCACTTAGTTCACCTCCGAATCGCGTTTGGGAAGCCATGAGACGCGGCATCTCCCATGCTATCCCAAATGATCATTCGGTACAAATTGACGGACTCCTGCTAATTTGAACCTGATATGTATGATTGTCTGGAGTGCAAGGCAAATCATGCAATGGAGGGAAGTCAATGGCTGAACGATGATACGGCGAAATCCCTAAACGCCTGCGCTGAGGGGGAAAGCACACGTTTCCCATGTGTGATAAGGTGGAAGCTGCGGACCAGGTCCAAACCTTCAATGCGCAGAACGCGGATGGTGTGGGCGGCGGCCTCACGCTGGACCGCAAGGTCCGACACCACGCCCACTCCGCCTCCCTGGGCCACCGCGCTCTTTATGGCCTCGACACTACCCAATTGCGCCCGAGCGCTGATGCTGTCCGGGTTCACGCCCAGCGCCCGCAGGGCGTCCTCAAAGGCTTCCTGTGTCCCTGAGCCGGGCTCTCGGCACAGCATGGGGGCTTGAAGAACCACTTCCAGCGGCACCGGGTCCTCCCAACGGGAGTACTCGCCGGTGGGTGGGGCGATGAGCACCAGCTCATCCCGACCAATGGGGAAACTCTCCACCAACGGGTCGTCTCGCATGGCTCCCGCCACTCCTAGCTCGGCTTCGTAGTTCTGAACCGCATCCCACACAGTGGCTGAATCAGCGCGGGACAGGCCGACAAATACTCCGGGGTACGCCTGCAGGAACCGCGACACTAGCCCCGGGAGAATGTAGTCAGCCGGCACCGTGCTGGCAACGACTCGAACGCTCCCGCTGATGTCGTGCTTGTACTGGCCTACCGCCGCGATTGCCTGGTCTTTGAGCATCAATATGTCCTCCGCGAAACGCTTGAGGATCCGCCCTGCCGGCGTGAGAGCGATTCCGCGGCTCTGTCGTTCGAACAAGGCCGCGCCAAGTTCCTTCTCGAGGGCAGCCATCTGCGCGCTCACCGTGGGCTGGGAGATGTAGAGGGCCTTTCCGGCCGCCGTAAACGTGCCGCGGTTTGCGATGCTTACGAATATGGCCAACTGCCGGATGTCCATTCAAGGCGCCTCCTCAGGTTCGCTCCACGCGGAGCGTCTTCTGATGCTTCTCCATTCGTTCCAATGGGCGCGTTTCCCTTCTGGAACCGCGCCTCCGTGCTCACCTGGCAGGTATGCCAATCCGAATTTAGGGAGTTTTCCGGCACAAGAAGGACTTGCCGCATCGATGTGGAACTGCAAGGCCATGGCTGGTGACCTGGTTCACATTTAGAAACGCATTCAGGAAATCGAGGGCCTTTCCATGGCTTCTGGCGTGGCCTGGTTGCAGCTACATGTCGGACTCGGTTTCAGAGGTCATCATATCGTCTGCTAGCTTGCTAGCTTGCGTTGGTGGCGAATCCGATGGCGAAATGGTAATATGGTTTCGAGGTTTCTGCTCGGCTATGCAGCACGGGCAGGTGTCACTAGATGGACCAACGATCCTAAGGCAGGAGTGAACTAGCTTATGGCTAATGGCGACGAGAAATACAGGGTACGCTCAGTAGAGCGAGCGTTCAGCATCCTTGAGGCACTTAAAGACGGCGGCGACATGCGTCTCATAGACGTGAGTCGAAGCACGATGCTTGCTAAAGGAATGGTCTTCAAGCTGCTTGATACGCTCTGTTCTGCGGGCTACGTTGAGCGTGACCCAGAAACGGGCAAGTACAGGCTTGGCAAAACCCTATTCGAGCTCGGACTTGCCGCCGGCGCCCAGATGCGGGAGCGAAGCAGTGCTCACGATGTCTTGCGATCATTGGTTGGCCAGGTCAATGAGACTGCGCACCTCGCGGTATTGCAGGGCCCCGATGTTTTGTACCTTGACAAGGTCGAAAGCAGTGCCTCGCTAAGAATGGTCACAGCAGTGGGCATTCGCCGTCCTGCCTACTGCACGGGCACAGGCAAGGCATTGCTCGCGGGACTCGCTGATGAGGATGTTCGCCGCGTGATGGATGGCAAGCCGATGCCGCGATTTACGCCCAATACCATCTGCAACATCGATGATCTACTGGCTGAACTGGCTCTCATCCGGACTAGGGGTTACGCTGTGGACAATGAGGAGAACGAGCCGGGCATCATGTGCGTGGGGGCCCCTGTGCGCAATCGAGAGGGCATCGTTGTATCAGCGATAAGTGTGGCCGGCCCTACCATTCGAGTTAACCGCGAGACAATACCTCAGCTGGCGCAGATCCTGATCGAAGCGGCGAACCAGATCTCAGAGGCCTCAGGATACGGATCATAGATCCAGCGCGCGATCGCTCTTCACTTCACCGCTTACTCATTATTCTGATAATAATCCGCGGAAGGATTTGCCTCGCGAATGTCGAAGTTACGTTCGCGATGGAAACCCGGGGTCGCATATGGAAACCGCGGTCCGATTCTGGCGAAGCTGCGAAGCATCCGTCAGGCGCTTCTGCTAGCAGTTCCGGATCGTATTCCGTGGAATGACGTTGTCGTATCGCCCAAAACGAAACCTGGTTTCTGATCGTGCGGGTCGGAAGGCGCCATATGTTCGAGGCAGTAGATTACGGGGGAGGAAGGTGAGTGGCATGCTTCTCTGATGTTGTATAGCGCTCAGGCATCGACAACCTGGCGATCGATCAGGCGTGCTCTGGCATGTGACCGCTGCGGCGTTAAATCGAATTTGGGAGGCAGGCTCTATGCACGAGTTGGTTGAGAAGATGAAGGAATACATCTTCCCCGCGATATCCACGTACTACGAAGAGCCAATAGTGCTGGCAAGGGGAGAAGGCAAGTACCTGTACGACGAAGCCGGCAGGCAGTACCTTGATTTCTTCGGCGGTATCCTCACTGTGAGCATGGGACACTGCAATCCAAGGATCAGTGATCGTGTAGTAGAACAGGTGAAAACTCTTCAGCACACATCGACAGTCTATGTCACAAGACCCATGGTTGAATTGGCCGAGCAGATCGCCGACATCGTCCCTGGCAAGCTCCGGAAGTGCTTCTTCCTCAACAGCGGCACCGAGGCTGACGAGACCGCAGTTCTCCTCTCCACGATATGTACGGGAAACGACGAGATCGTGGCGCTTCGCCATGCCTATAGTGGGCGTTCGGCCCTGGCTATGGCCCTGACTGCGCATGCTCCGTGGCGGCAGGGCAGGGGCCTTTGGGCAAATGTGAAACACGCGCATAGCCCATACTGCTACCGATGCGCTTTCGGCAGGACCTATCCCAACTGCAACCTGGAATGCGCCAAGGACATTGAGGAGCTTATCTGCACGTCCACCTCTGGCCGGATTGCTGCATTCATCGCTGAACCCATCCAGGGAGTGGGAGGGTTTATTACGCCTCCTAAGGAGTACTTCAAGGAAGCGGTCTCTATCATCAAGAAGTTCGGCGGGCTGTTCATTGCCGACGAAGTCCAGACAGGCTGGGGCCGAACTGGCGGCAAGATGTTCGGAATCGAGCATTGGGACGTGGAACCCGATATTATGACGTTCGCCAAAGGACTCGCCAACGGCGCCCCTATCGGAGCGGTGATCGCCACTTCAGAGGTAGCCGATTCTTGGCAGGGGCCCAGCATTTCCACATTTGGCGGGAATCCTGTAAGCATGGTGGCGGCCCAGGCAACCCTGGATCTGATAATCAAGAAGGACATACCTGCCCATGCTGAGAAGGTAGGCGCCAGGCTCCGGGAGGGCCTCCTAGGGCTTCAAGAAAAGTATCAGTGCATAGGCGATGTGCGCGGGATGGGTCTCATGCAGGCGATGGAGATCGTGGGCGACAACAAGGCACCTGCCCCCGATGTCGTACTTGAGGTATTTGAGAGGACAAAGGCATTGGGATTACTCATCGGGAAGGGCGGGCTGTACAACAACGTGATCAGGCTGACTCCGCCCATGATAATAACTGAATCGGACGTGGATGAGGCAGTCGAGATCTTCGACAAGGCTTTCGCGTCTTTACAGTCTTGAGCGTAGCGGAGGTGCATGATATGTCATCATTGCGACGGCTGAAATACTGCGTTAACGGTGAGTGGAAAGACTCTGCGACCACGGAGTTCATGCCTGTTACGAACTCCAGCACGGGAGAGGCGATGGCCGAAGCTCCTTGCTGCACGGTGGACGAAGTGAACTCCGCGGTGGAGGCCGCTGCGGCGGCATTTAGGGGATGGGCTGACACTCCGGTCACACAGAGAGCCCAACTTATGTTCAAATTCAAGGCCAAGCTCGAAGAGCATCTTGACGAACTCACCTTGAGCGTCTCCAAGGAGCTCGGCAAGACTCTGGACGAGGCTCGGGGCGATGTGCTCAAGGCCATTGAGGTTGTGGAACTCGCCTGCGCTGTTCCCATCACAATGCAGGGCAGATCTCTGATGAATGTCTCACGGGGCTTCGATACAGTGTCATACAGAGAACCCCTTGGCGTGTTCGCTGGAATCGTCCCATTCAACTTCCCCGCTATGATTCCGTTTGGGTGGATGATACCTCTCTGCATCACCACGGGAAACACTTTCGTGTTGAAGGCTGCCAGCCAGACCCCATTGACCGCCATTCGCATGCTGGAGTTGCTGTACGAAGCAGGGCTTCCCCCGGGCGTGGTGAATCTCGTAACCACCAGCCGCACCCAGGCCGAGCTGCTTCTCAGGCATCCAGCTGTGAAGGGTGTATCCTATGTGGGTTCCTCTGTTGTGGGTCGACACATATACGCTACGGCTGCGGCCAATCACAAGCGTGTTCAGTGCTTGGGAGAGGCCAAGAACCATGGCTTAGTGCTCCGAGACGCCAATATCGAGATGACAGCGCGCGTGATCATCAACTCCACGTTTGGCTGCGCGGGGATGAGATGCATGGCTTTGCCGGTCGTGGTAGTTGAGGAGGCTGTCGCTGATGAGTTCATGTCGTATTTCGTGCAGTTTGCCAAGGAGCGCAAGCTTGGCGCTGCGTACGACCCAGCGACAGAGCTCGGGCCTGTGGTATCCGCTGAACTCCGGCGATCCGTTTGCGCTTGGATCGAAAAAGGCATAGAAGAGGGCGCCGAGCTAGTACTGGACGGGAGAAACGCAGTTGTAAACGGCTTCGAGGGCGGCTTCTTCGTAGGTCCCACGGTATTCGATCATGTGAAACCCGGGATGACAATTGGCGAGAGCGAGATATTCGGACCCGTAACGTGCATCAAGCGCGTGAATGACTTTGAAGAGGGACTGGCCCTCATGAACGCAAATCCATTCGCCAACGGATCCTGTATCTTCACGGAAAGCGGCCGCTATGCCCGAGAGTTTGCGCGGCGCACTGACGGAGGAATGGTCGGCATCAACGTGGGAATCCCAGTGCCGATCTCAGTATTCCCGTTCTGCGGGCACAAGGAGTCTTTCTATGGCGACCTGCATGTGATGGGCACTGACGGGGTGGCGTTCTATACTGAGACCAAGTCCGTGACCACCAGATGGTTGGGGACAGCCCCGGCTGTGAAGCGCCTTTCCACCTGGGAGGGGACCATTACGCGCGAGTAGTCTGGCATTAGTAGGAGGCTATGCTGTATGAGAGGTATCACTCGGATCCGCGGCGTGCTCGTGGGGCACGCTCAGGACGATGCAGCCCTGACCGGCTGCACAGTCGTGTTGACTCCAGGCGGGGCGGTCGCCGGTGTGGACGTTCGGGGCTCAGCGCCCGGCACGCGGGAGACTGACCTCATGCGTCCCTGCAGCCAGGTGGAGAGAATCCACGGTGTGGCGCTTTCTGGGGGGAGCGCCTACGGCCTGGACTCGGCATCAGGAGTCATGCGGTGGCTTGAGGAGCAAGGATTTGGGTTCGCCACGCCTTTCGGCATCGTTCCCATTGCGGGCGCGGCAGTCATCTACGACTTGGGAATCGGCAATCCCAGGGTTCGCCCGGATGCGGCTATGGGCTATGCCGCGTGCCGCGCAGCGTCTTCCGGGCCGTGCTGCGAGGGGAACATCGGCGCGGGCGCCGGCGCCACGGTGGGCAAGATCCAGGGTCCGCAGTATGCGATGAAGGGCGGACTGGGAACATGCGTTGCCGAGGTTTCTCAGGCGGGTTCGACCAAGGCAGAACCCGTGCTAGTGGGGGCCTTGGTCATCGTCAACTCCTTGGGCGATGTGGTTGATCCGTGGACGGGGCGGGTGGTGGCTGGTGCGTATGACGCTGGACGCAAGAAGTTCATCGGCCCGGGAGTAGGCCCGATGTGGGCGGGTCAGGCTCAGGCGGGGCTCGGGACGAACACCACCATTGCCGTTGTAGCCACAGACGCTGTCTTGGACAAGGAAGGCGCCAACAAGGTCGCCCAAATGGCCCAGGACGGGCTGGCACGGGCAATCATCCCGGCTCACACCATGTACGACGGCGATACGGTGTTCTGCCTGGCCACGGCGGAAAAGTCTTTGTCGGGCGACAGGGCGAGCGATATTACTGCCATAGGCGCGCTTGCCGCCGAGGTTCTGGCGGCGGCGGTGGTCAGAGCAGTGAAGACGGCGAAGTCGGCCGGAGGTTGCCTGGCGGTGTGCGACATCGCTGAGTCCGAGCAATAGAAACAGGGTTTCGATAATTGTGGGCGGCGAACGTCATTCGGACGTCAAGATGACGAAGCAAGGCGGTTTCGGATGAGCGATGCAGCTATGCCCACTAATCCGATGGGGCCGGAGGAGGAGTTCATGCGATTGCTCAACTCTGGCTCCTCTGGGGCGAACCCCCTTGGCAGCCTGGTTACGGCCCAACTGTGGAAACGGAGTTTCCAAATGGAGCAGGAGAAAGCGTTAGGGCGTCGAAATGGATAGGATAATTGGGGGAAAGGAGGGTCTGAATGACTGCGAAGGAGGCAATCCTGTCAACTGCAGGGCTAAGCAAGCATTTCAGCGGTGTCAAGGCAATTGACAAATTGGATATTGCTGTTAAGGAGGGCCGGATTCATGGTCTAATCGGCCCTAACGGAGCAGGGAAATCCACGTTTTTCAACGTGGTCTCGGGGATGCTGCCGGCGACCGAAGGCGAGATCCGTTTCGACTCAGTGAACACGACTAACCTTCCTGCTCAAGCCATTGCCAGGATGGGAATGGGCCGCACTTTTCAGGCTGCGAAAATGATGCCGGATACTGTGCTGGAGAACGTGATGTCCGGCATGTACTACTACTCCAATACTGAGCCCATAAGGTCATTTCTCCTGCAACCTCGTGTTTTCCGTGCTCAGGAGAGAGAGATTAGGCAGAAGGCCGAAGAGGCACTGGAATTCGTGGGAATGGCAGATTCAGCCCAGCGCTGGGCAGGCGAATTGGTCTGGGTGGAGCGCCAGCTAGTGCAGATAGCTCGTGCATTGGTGCTTGATCCGAAGATTGTGCTCTTGGACGAACCCACCTCAGGAATGGGGCTCAAGGAAACAGAGGAGCTTAAGGGCATCATCAGGCACGTAAGGGATAGGGGAGTAACTGTAGTTCTGGTTAGCCATGATGTCAGCTTGGTGGTGGATCTGTGCGATTGGATCACCGTCATCAATTTCGGAGAGAAAATCAGCGAGGGAAGTCCGAAGCACATACAGAGCGATCCGAAAGTACTGGAGGCTTATCTCGGTGAAGAAGAACAGCATGCTGAGAGTTGAAGGCATTTCGGTATCCTACGGACCAGTAAGAGCGGTGGACAATGTCAGCATTGAAGTCAATGAGGGCGAGATCGTGGTCCTAATTGGGGCGAACGGCGCAGGCAAGACGACGCTGCTCAGAGCTATTCTCGGCGTTGACAAAGCCCAGAGCGGGAAGGTTCTGTTCCTGGGAAATGACATTACGGGCAAGAGCACCGACAGAGTGGCAAAGTCAGGCCTCGGGCTCATACCAGAAGGGCATCTGGTCTTCTCCACGATGACCGTCTTGGAGAATCTTCAATTGGGCGGCTATCATAATCCCCGTGAAATCGATAGCAACCTGGAGAGCGTCTTCGAGTCTTTCCCCGTTCTGCGTAACCGACTGGACCAGACTGCAGGCACCCTAAGCGGGGGAGAACAGCAGATGTTGTCAATAGCTCGGGCGCTGATGTCTAGGCCCAAACTGATAATGGCAGACGAACCTTCCTTGGGCCTTGCTCCCAAAGTAGTCAGCGAGATTTTCGACATTCTGCGCGACCTGAACAAGAAGGGCTATACAATTCTCCTGGCAGAGCAGAACGCAAAGAAGGCGTTGGAATTTGGCAATCGCGGTTACGTAATGGAAACCGGCAGAGTGGTGCTCGAGGGTCCCACGCAGGAGCTTATGAGCAATCCCGAAGTCCGCCATGCCTATTTGGGCAGCAACGTGTAGTCCAACCAACGTTAAGGAGAAGACATACTATGGAGATATTTGTGGCTCAACTGCTAAACGGTCTTTCTTTGGGGAGCATGTATGTTCTACTGGTGTTGGGTTTCAACCTCATGCTTCTAGTGGCGAAGATCATCCAGTTCGCCTATCCGCACCTCGTAGTCTTGTCTATGTACGTCTGCTGGGCGGTGTTGCGATATACCGACAACATGCTTTTGGTCGTGCTTGCTTCCGTTGCCAGCTGCATAGTGATAAACATCGCGATTGAGCCGATATTCCGCTTGCTTGCCAAAAGACACGGACTGGATATCAACGTGTCTTTCGTGGTGTCGATGAGTATGGCTTTGCTGATAACGGACGTAATGTCTCACCTGCTCAACTACGGATATCCAATCGCCTTCCCGTCAGATTGGGTAGGGAAGAGCATTTTCAGCTCTGGGTTGATCGCCTTTTCCGCAGGGCAGGCGTACGCTTTGTTCGGAGGCATAGCTGCCGTGGTTGCCTTCTTCTATCTGCTGTACCGGACAAGGCAGGGCCGGGTGCTCAGGGCGATAAGCGAGAACAGCCTCCTTTCGTCGATCATCGGTATCCCCATCGTAAAGACGCGAGTTCTAAGCTATGGAGTAGCGGGGCTCTTGGGAGGCCTCACAGCTGTGATGCTCGCCAGGCTGTTGGGATCGGCTTCTCCGGGCCTCGGCGATTTCGTGGGGATGAAGGTAGTGGCAGCCTCCATACTGGCCGGCCTGGGCAACCTAAAGGGTGGTCTAGTCTGCGGGCTCCTGCTTGGAGTCGCTGAGAGCATGGCGATAGGCTATCTGGCAGGGTCATGGTCAAACGCCATTGCTTTCATGATGATGCTCATAATCATGCTGATAAAGCCTGAAGGGCTGTTTGGTATTCGAGCATAGCCTCTGGGATATTACGAGATGGGGGAGGCTGGAGACTTGTCGTCAGTACTCTATTACTTCTTGGCGTTTACAGGGATTAACATCCTTATGTGCTGGTCGATTTACCTGCCCTACCGCGTGGGTCAGCTCCATTACTTGACCGTTGCTTGTATGCTCGCGTCTGCCTATTTCTCCGGTTTCGCCGCTCGCGAGTGGTCGTGGCCTTTTGCCCTGATACTCGCAGCAGGAATACTCATCGGCGTTTTGATCAGTTTGCTGCCTTCGTTCGCCATTGGAGATGCTCCCTGTTTCACTGTGGTGATCGTCGGCTTGACCATTATCTTCATCTTCAAAACAGCTGTTGAGAACAGCGCGGCCCTGGGCGGGACAATAGGCTTCTTTGGTATTCCCGAGGTGCAGCATTTGCTGCCGTTGACCTATTTGCTGCTCGCTGCCGCGGGAGCGTTCATATACCGGATAGACCATTCGCGGCTGGGAAGAGCAGCCTCCGTAGTCTTCGTGGACAAGAACACCGCAGCCGCTCTGGGCGTTGACGTGAAGCAGCTTGGAATGTTCTTTCAGATCGCAGCAGGGGGGATTGCCGGACTGGCGGGTACCCTGTACGCGTTCCTTATTGGCAGTCTCTTTCCGGAGTTCTTTAACCTAGGCGTCATAGGCACGCTAATGTGCATGCTGTTTACAGGCGGACACAGCACGATGTGGGGGGTGGTAGTCTCAGTCCCAATTCTAGAGGGCATGCAGTTGCTTCTTCCTAGTGCTATCGCCTCGTGGCGTCAAGTAATCTACGCCCTTACGCTCATTGTCATTATCCTGTTGCTCCCAGGCGGGTTGATCACGAAGAGGACGCTGGTTAGGTTCAAGGGAAGGTCTCGCGCGTAATCAGGAAATGAACGATTAGGGAGGAGAAAGATGATGAGAAAGCATGCTAAGTCACTCGTTAGTGTCCTGGCAATGGCGGTTCTGTTAGTCTGCCTCTGCGCTTCGAGCCTCGGCGCGCCTCAATCGACTGTTGTGGTGGATCAGTGGGAGATTCCTTTTCTGAACTGCTTGACCGGACCTATCGCGAGTATCGGCGCGTACATGTCCTGGAGTGCGCACAAAGCGGCGGACGAGATCAACCAGAAGGGCGGCGTCAAGGGTAAGCCCATCAAGATAGTGGACCTGGATACGGGACTCAGCCCCGAAAAAGCGGTTGAGCAGATGGCGAAGATCGTCAACAAGAGCTTGGTGGCATTGGGCCCGGTGCCCGAAGCATGCATAATGGCGGCAATGCCGCTCGCGGTCAAGAACGGTCTGTTCAGCATGGCTGCTTCCACGACGTATGAGTACGCAGTTCAGTTCTTCCCCTACACTGTGGCGTGGCACACCGGATCAGACAAGACCCTTCCCCCCATTGTGGCGGCCTGGGCTGAAAAGCAGTCTGGTGTGAAGCAGGTTGTGCAGTTCGTGGAGAAATCCGGGTGCTGGCCGGTGATGGCGGACGCTCACACCGTAGGGCTGTCCTCCGTTGGGGTGAAGACCATCAATGTCGAGGTTCCGACAGACGCAGTTACCTTTGGTCCCCTGGTTGTCAGGGCGCTTGCCCAGAAGCCGGATGGGTTTGTGCTCACATGCATGTCGGAGAAGGCCGCGAAGATAATCATGGAGCTGGAGAAGTACGGATGGAAAGACAAGGCCAAGATACTCATCTTCAGCAGCGCCGATGATGTATCTCTGTACACAACCGGCGGAGAGAAGCTGAACGGTTGTCACATCTACGGATACCTGGACGCGGAAATGGAGACGGAGCGCTGGAAGGCTTTCAAGGAAGCCTACAAGAAGGATCATGGCGGGATGGATCCAGTTTCGCTGTCGACAATATACTACGATTGCGTCTACATGATCAAGGATGCGCTCCAGAACACGGACGTGACTGGCGATCCGAAGAAGCTGAAAGAGGAAAGGGCCGCGATCAGGGAGCATATCCGCAACATCCAGGACTTCGAAGGGGTACAGATGAGCTGGTCCATGAAGGACGGAGTCCCGTCCGACAAGGGCGTCTTCCTGTTCGTCATAGAGAACGGAAAGAAGAATTATGTCACATACGTAGACGCGTGGAAGTAACGTACTAGACTCAGCCATCACAGGAAGCGGACGCCGATCTTCCTGCGATGCTAAGGGCATGGGGTGGGCTGCACGCCGAGACCTGCGCGCAGGCCGATGAGTGCAGCCCTCTCCGGTTCGCTGGGAGGCAAGATCAATGGAAGACATCATAAATGCAGTAAAGACAAGCGACAACGGGTTCCTGGAGACACGAAACGGAATCAAGGTATTGCATATCTCGGGCAGGCCCTACGAAAGAGGATATCAACACGGGTTTCTGCTGGCGAGGGAGATCTCAGAGGTGATACCGGACGCGATCACCGGAGCGGCTTCGGTGATCGCTAAGGCCTGCAATTGCAGCATGGGGCAAGCCATCGAGATAATGCAACAGGGCAAGGAGGCTGCCGAGGGTTACATTCCCCCCGAGTTCAAAGAGGAAATGAGAGGAATCGCGAACGGCATGGTCGCCGCAGGTTCTACACTGGACTATGACGACATAGTCCTTTGGAACACAATGTACGATCAATGGTGCTTCTATGCACGTCCCGACCTCTCCGATCCGAACAAGGATTCGGCCAGGCATGCATATCCCCCCGGATGCAGCAGCTTTTCCGCCTGGGGCGAGGCAACCGTCAACGGCAGGATGGTTTTCGGCAAGAACATGGACAACCTGGACATACCGGGAACTACAGAGCATCGCATATTGGCTATAGTCAGGCCCGACAGAGGTTACGGCCATGCGTTCATCACGCACCCGGGCATGATCGCTATCGACGGCGGCATTAACGAAGATGGCGTTGAGATGATGACTCACCGCAGTTCCTCGGCGAACGAGACGCTCAAAGGATGCGGCATTGGGATTCTGTCGCGGCTGATCCTGGCGAATGCGCACAGAGTAGAAGACGCGATCAATATCCTGACGGTCTACCCTAGGTGCACGGGGATCAATTACCATGTTGCGGATGCAAAGGCCCGCGCAGCAGTGGTGGTTGAGGTATCGGCGACTGAAATCGCGGTTCGCTATCCACAGGGGGGCAAGGACATGCTGTGGACAGCAAACCACTACAACTGTTACCCGGGATGGAGAGGATACGAAGGCTACAACATGGTCGAGAACCAGGCGCCCGTTCTTCGAATGCCGGACGTTAGCACGATTGAGAAATGGCAGGAGAGCCTGAACGATACTGGGAATCCCTACATCTCCGGAGCCGGCAGGTTTGTCAGGTATGAGCAATTGCTGGACGAGCACTACGGGCGAATAGATGAGGAAGTAGGGAAGAGGATACTGGGCGACAGGGTAGATCCCTATACCGGCAAAGAGAGAGACTGGCAAGAGGCGCATCCCGGCAGGAATTACGGCGTCACCATATGCATGTATTCGCAGGCGGTAAAATACGCCGATGATGTTCAGTTCTACAAGAGCCGGAAGAGGGGTTCGTTCAGCGCCCGTATCTCTAATCTGTGGAGCATGGTATCGGTATTGGACAACGGAGACTTCTGGGTGGCCATGAAGGACTTTCCGGCCCCCAGAGGAGGATATGAGCTGTTCAACCTGAGAACTGAATTGTCCCGCTTCTGAGACTTCGCGGAGCAAATCAGCAAAGAGAGAATGAGGACAGATGAGAATCGACATCGTTGGATCAGGGGCGATGGGATCCCTGTTTGGCGGCTTGCTTGCTGAATCAGGAAATGACGTCTGTTTGATCGACGTTTGGGCAGAGCACGTGGAGACCATCAACCACGAGGGATTGTGGATAGAGGGCTTAAGCGGAGATAGGTTCATAGAAGTAAAGGGCACGACCCGGCCAGGGGAGATCGTGGGAGCATCGGACCTGGTCATCTTCTTTGTGAAGTCCTACCACACAGAATCCGCAGCCAGAAACGTGTTGCCGATAGTGAGAGAAAACACAACTGTTCTGACTCTTCAGAACGGCTTAGGCAACTTCGAGATACTCAGTGCTGTCTTCGGCGGGGAAAAGGTAGTAGCAGGGACAACTTCCCATGGGGCTAATATGCTGGGCCCGGGCAGGGTGTGTCATGCCGGAATAGGCCTAACCGTCATTGGGGAGCTGGACGGACAGATCACCAGTCGAACTCAGAGGATTGCTCAGGTGCTGACCCAGGCGGGAATCAACGCCGACACTTCCAGCAACGTGCTTGGCCTCATCTGGAGCAAGCTCCTTGTTAACGTTGGGATCAATGCGTTGGGCGCTTTGCTGCGAGTAAGGAACGGAGAGCTCACTCAAGGCGAGCGAAGCCTGGCGCTTCAGAGGGAACTCGTCGAGGAAGCCCTGGAAGTGGCCGCAAAGAAGGGGGTTAGCCTAACGCACCACGACATGGTCGCCCAGGTGGTAGCCGTCTGCGAGAAGACCAGCGGCAACATCAACTCCATGTTGCAGGATGTACTGAGGAAGAGGAAAACGGAAATCCAGTTCATCAATGGCGCTATTGTCAGGGAGGGCGGGAGACTAGGTGTGTCCACACCCGTCAACCGCGCCGTTAGGGACCTCATAATGGCCATAGAGGCGAGCTACGAAAAGCAGGTCTAGGGAGGCGACTTAGGTGGGGCAGGCAAAGAAGAAGACCACAATCCCGGGATTCCTGGACATGAAACGGAAGGGCAAGAAGTTCACTATGGTTACTGCTTACGATTACGCTCTGGCTACGCAAGTGGACAAGACCGACATCGAGATGATTCTGGTCGGCGACTCCGCTGCCATGGTGATGCTGGGCCACAAGAGCACCGTTCCAATCGATGTGGATACGCTTATCATACTCGCTCGGGCAGTGGTCAAAGGTGCGCCCAACACTTTCATCGTCGGCGATATGCCTTTCATGTCGTATGAAGTGAGCAAAGAGAAGGCTGTGGAGAACGCCGGCAGGTTCATGAAAGAAGCCGAAGTGGATTGTGTGAAACTAGAGGGCGGCGTGAGGGTGGCCGACACAGTCGCTGCCATAGTCAAGGCCGGCATTCCGGTGATGGGGCATATCGGTTTGACCCCTCAGAGCAGCTCACAACTGGGCGGCTTCAGGGTTCAGGGAAAGGACCTCACTGCGGCGCAGAAGCTAGTAGATGATGCTTTGGCTCTGGAAGAGGCAGGAGCATTCTGTGTGGTGCTTGAAGCCATGCCGAACCCGGTGGCCCGAGTGATCACCGAACGGTTGAGTATCCCAACCATGGGCATCGGGGCCGGTCCCGACTGCGATGCTCAGGTTCTTGTGATGCACGACCTCCTGGGCCTGTTTGATCGGTTTGTTCCGAAGTTCGTTAAGCAGTATGCCCAGATTGGGAAGGACGTGGTAGCCGCGCTTGCCCAGTACGATGGGGAGGTGAAGGCCGGAGTATTCCCAGATGAGAACTACAGCTACCACGTGAGTGAAGATGTCGAACGCGAAATTATCGCTCATCTTGAGGGAAGCAAGTGACGACTGGAAAGGAGAACTCGTGAGATGAACCAACGGAGAATGGCCAGGCTGCTCCCGCTTACGCTCATTCTGCTGTTCGCGTTGTGCATGACGGGCGCGGTTTCGCTGGGCGAGGGCAAGGCGAACATCTGCACCATAACAGTTGGAGACGGCGTTCTGAGCGTTCTCAAGAATGGGAAACAGCTTGAGACTTACACAATAGACGGGCAGAACCCGGTGATTCTGCACATCGCGGGCGACTACGAGGTGTCGTGGGACCAGGCGACGAACACCGCATTCGCGAAGGATCCCCTGCGGATCTCGAGCGCCGTGGATCGGGAGCAGAAGGTGGATGCGGCTCTCTGGCAGCTTTCCGCGGAGGCGAGAGCCTGTTTTTGGCAGTCGTTCAATACTGCTACGCTCAGATTCGATCAAGCCTTGCAGGCCAATACGGCAGGCGAGACGCTGGCCGTGATCGCCGACATCGACGATACCCTGGTGGACGGTGTAATGTACACAGCGGATGTGCTGCAGGATGGGGAGTGGACGAATGCCGCTTTCGGAGCTTCGCTTGCCTCTGAAGCTTGCCTGCCGCTGCCTGGGGCTGTCGAGTTCATGAACTACGTTGTAGACAAAGGCGGCGTTGTGTTCTATGTCACCAACAGGGATCCTTCTCTGAGAGAAGTTACATACTCCAGCATGAGGAAAATGGGATTCCCTATGGCCGACGAAAAGCATGTTTTCATCAGGGAAACCGGAATGGCTTCCAGCAAAGAATCGAGAAGGGCGAACATAGAGAAAGACTACAAAGTGGTTTTGGTGTTGGGTGACAACCTAGAGGACTTTGCTGATCTGTTCCCAGTGAAGCAAGGCAATGATGTGCGAAGGAATGCTGTGGACGATATCCGCGACGAGTGGGGGCGGCGGTTCATCATGTTCCCCAATGCCGTCTACGGCGACTGGGAGAAAGCAATCTATCGGTACGATAAGACAAAGACACCGGCACAGAGAATGGCGGACAAGCTCTCCATATTCGATCAGTACAAGTACACCAGATAGCGAGAGCACATCTGTTCTAGGCCCGGTGAGGCGATTCCACAATCCCCGGGCCTAGGTATTGCG
>DHON01000086.1:0-28729 GCA_002409965.1 Firmicutes bacterium UBA5389 | reverse complement strand
GCCCCCGGGCCTAGGTATTGCGAATTCCTTGAAAGGTTTTCGTCCTGTCTGTAGAATATCCAGTAGGGTAGGATGAACTCATCTCAGGGGAGGTCGGCTTTGCGACTGTGCTAGAACAAGTAAAGTGCCTAATCCTAGATCTGGACGGTACAGTGTACTTGGGCGACCAGTTGATACCGGGCGCGCTGCGCCTGCGCGAGGTGGCCCAGGCTTACGGGATTGATGTATTCTTCCTGACCAACAACTCCTCGCGTTCACGAAGCTACTACTCAGAGAAGCTCACGCGGATGGGGTGGCCGGTCGGGCCCGGCGGAGTGCTAAGCTCATCTCAAGCCACGGCTATCGCTCTGAAGAGCCGCGGCTATCGACGGCTCTATGTTGTGGGCACCGAGAGTCTGGTGGACGAGTTGACGGCCTACGGCCTCACGGTATGCGGCGATCAAGAGGAGCACGTAGACTGCGTGGTCGTGGGGTTCGACACATCGCTTGTCTATGACAGACTACGGGCAGCCGGCAGGCATCTGCAGAGGGGCACGCCGATGATATCCACCAACCCTGACCGGGTTTGCCCACTGGAGGGCGGCGAGTTCATCCCGGACTGTGCCGCCATAACCGCCTGCCTTGAGACGGCGTACGGCGCGACCACTGAGTACATCGGCAAACCTGAACGTGGCATGTTGGACCTAGTGGAGGCCAACACGCCTTGCCGCGGCAAGCAGATCGCCATGGTGGGAGACAGGCTGTACACTGACATTCGGTTCGGCTCCAGGTGGGGTCTGGTTTCGGTGTTGACGCTGTCAGGTGAGACGAGCCTTGCCGACCTGGGCCCCGACGACCGTCCCGACCTCATCGTGGAGGATGTGGGGCAGCTGGCCGAGATGATCGATCATGCGCGTTCGTAGGCCCAAAGTTCCTTCTTGCTGGTCGACACGCCCAGCGCCCCGGCGGCCATGATCGACTCGATTTCGGCGACCGTTTCGACCAGGCCCCCGGCGATGAACGGCGAGATCTTGTCGGTGGGCAAGCGCCGCGCCATGCTGGGAACCACCAGAGCGGGAAGGATCTCCACCGCGTCGGGGCGCGACGATGCGATGATCTCGAGCCCTGTCCTCAGCGACTCGGAATCCAGCATAAACAGACGCTGAATGGCCATGAGACCTTCGTTCTTGGCTGCTCGGATCAGGGTGCTTCTGGTCGTGAGTACTCCGCGCACGCCTATCTCAGTTGCCAGCCATTTGATGCCGGCGGGGTCTTTTCCAATGCCCTGCACCAGGTCGAGGTGGCAGAAGACGTGCATTCCCAGGCTTTCGCCGCGCGCGCATACATCGCGTAGGTCGTACAGCGTGCCCGTAAGGAAGAATACCAGCTTTGCGTTGTGGCGGAAGGCTGCGTCTACATCCTCAGCGCGCCTCAGGGCGGGTATCGCCGGATGCTTTTCGAGATGCTGCCACAAGCGGGCGCGGTCGTGTTCGCCAAGACCGGGAGTCCATTCCATTGCTATCCACTCCTCTGCAACTTGGAGGTGTTGACGTGCGCAGGTCATTGCTGCTTATCGTGGTCGCATCCTTGGCCGTCGCTGTGGCCTGGGGCTCCGTTGCGCATGCTTCCCAGAGCCCGCTGGAGGTAAGCGGCGGAGTCCTGGCCATCATGTATTATTCGCCAGACTGCGCGCCGGCCCTTTCCGTCGAATACGATGGATTTCAGTTGCTGCTTGGGCAGCAGATCGGGCAGTCCGGACAGCTCCAGCTGATCGCGGGCCTTGGCAGCCCCCGGTGGGGGCCAGGCCGCACGGGATCGCTCATAATGTCGGGGAGGACGCCTCCCATGCCGCTTGCCGGCTATCGCTTTGCTGCAGGCAACGCGCGCTATGTCCGCTTCGTCGGCCTGATGGAGTCGGAGCAGCGCAGGCGGCTGATCGGGCACCGACTGGAGTACTCGCCTACGCAATGGCTTCGCCTCGGGGTGAGCGAGACTGCCGTGGTGGCGGGGGATGCCTCCTCTGCCCTGTATTGGCCTTTCCCCGGCCTGCCTCTGTATGCGCTGCAACGGGCTGTAAGCCAGGACGACAGGTTACAAGACAGCCTTGTCAACGTCAACTTCGGAGCTGATCTGGCCATCGTACTGCCTCCATGCGGCCAGCGTCCGCAGTTGGAGGTGTACGGCGAGCTTATAGTGGACGATGCACAGGGCTCCATTTCCAGCAGGGGCTTCGTTCCCGACTTCATAGGCGGGCTCGTCGGAGTGCGGATTCCTCAGTTCCCCGCCGACCCGCGCCTCGGAGCCAACTTGGAATACGCGGCGATCTCCAACTACGTGTACTCTCACAGAAACTCCGACTGCAACTACGTATACCGCGGAACGGGGATTGGACATCGCCTGGGGCCGGATGCCGATATGCTGGCGCTGGCGGCGGATTTCCGGCCGAACTCCCGAACCATCGTTTCGCTTCTTGGCGCTTTTGAGCGCCACGGCGAGGGCGAAATCGGCGATCCATGGTCGTCCGACGAGGGCACGGGTCGCCGGTTTCTCACCGGGATCGTCGAGAAGAGCGCTACACTGACATTCGAAGCGAAGAAGACACTGTCGGGGCCGGCGTTCTGGGCCGGGCGGCTGGAGTTTGTTACCGCATTCAACCACGGACACATTCAAGGCCGTACATACAGGTCGTGGCGTGTCGGGGCCGGCATCGGCGTCAGGCTGTAGCGGGCCCTGATCAGAACCCGAACCGGAGCCCTGATCTGAGCTTGCCGTAGTTGCGCGGCGCGATCATCCATTCATACTCGGCGAACCATTTTCCGAATTCGCCCCCGCCTATCAGGTGCAGGCAGGCTGCTCCGGGGGAGAACTCGTAGGTGAGGCCAACGCCTCCGTAGATGCCGGTCAGCACCGTGAATTGCTTAGGATACACCACGAGCAGGGACGCGCCGGCGGACTTCACTCGGCGCCCCAGGTCGAGGTTGACCGCAAGACGCAGGTGCTCGGAGAGGCCCGCTCCCAGGCCGGCGCTGACACCGTCGGCTATGATAAAGGATGCCTGAACTTGGTCCAAACCGGCCCGTGACGGCTCGGCTGCCCCGACCTGGGCCGACAGCGTTGTCGGTGCGATGATGCACAGTAGAGCCAGTGCCATGAGTGCGATGGTCTTTTCCATTGCCCACACTCCTTCGATGTATGATATATACTGACGCACGCCGTTAGGAGGATGCGTCCTGGAGGATCAACCATTGAAAGACACAACAGGACCCGAAGCCGACAGATACTCCGGGGCATGGGCCGCCCTGTGGTGGGCCTTAGCGCTGGCGTACCCCGCTTTTCTGATCGTGGCCTCGAAACGGCCCGAATTCGGCGCCGAGGTCACCCGGATGCTAGTCGAGCGGATCCTGCCGATCCTGGGCGACCGACAGGTTCACATAGTCGTGGTAGCCTTGCGCAAGTCCGGCCACTTTCTGGGCTACTCTCTATTCGCCATGATTCTCGCAAATGCCTTTCTGTGTTTCGCACGTCCTCCGCGTAGCCGCAGGGCTCTGGCAATCGTATATCTGGCGGCGGCCATGGTGGCTGTGGGCGTGGCGGCCATGGACGAGTACATCCAGTTGAGCGCGGCGTTCAGGTCGGGAACTCGACAGGACGTGCTGGTGGATTCACTTGGCGTCCTGGCAGGGCTGGGCGTTCGGATGCGGCGTCGCAAATAGGCCAAGAGCGCGCGGAACCGGAGCCATGCGCCGCTCGCCCATGATAGCTGTTCCTGCAGGGCCAGGCATGAGGTATAATGGGAAAGGCTGTTTGCGCTGTTGGCATAGGCGGCTCAAGGGATGATGGAGGTTTGATGTTGATGATTTCTGGAAAGACTAGGCTCGCTGTTGCGATAGTTCTTGTTGGCGCGTCGGTCCTCTTCGCAGCCTGCTCAGGTCGGGCTGCCGCGGGATACTTGGTTGTCACGATGAAAGACGGTTCGCAGGTCACATACAACATACCGGTGGATGAATCGCAGATTCAGTGTGTGGCGCTCGGTTCATCAGAGAAGTCGCTTACGGATGCTGAGGCTGCTGTTGCGGCCGTGGACGGCGAGACCATTTCCAAACAGGATTTCTACATAGCGTTGTCGGACGCGGCGGGAAGGCCAGTGCTGGATCAGATGATAGGCGAACTCCTACTAGATCAGGCAGCGGCCCGAGTCGGCGTGTCGGTATCGCAGGAAGAGATAGAGCGCGAATTCGAAGGGGTCAAGCAGCAGGTGGGTCCGGACTTTGAGAGCCTACTGGCGCAGTATGGGATGACTGTTGATGATCTCCGAAAGAATCTCCAGATCAGCCTGCTCGTTTTCAAGATATCGACCAAGGATGTCGTCATTACAGAGGAGCAGATTGCCGAGTATTATGCCGCGCACGTCGCCGATTTTGAGACGCCGGAGAGAGTCAGGGCTAGCCACTTACTGGTTGAGACTGAGTCAGATGCTCAGGCGGCCCTCGACATGATAGGCCAGGGCGCGGATTTTGCAGAGGTGGCGGCAGCCGTGTCAATGGATTCCATGACTGCGCCGAATGGAGGAGACCTTGGGTTCTTCGCCATGGGAGAGATGGTGAAGGAGTTCGAGGACGCAGCCTTTGCGCTTGGTGTGGGCGAGCTCAGCGCGATAGTGAAGACCGACTACGGCTACCATGTCATCCAGGTTACTGACAGGGCTGAGCCCTATCGTGCATCTTGCGAGGAGGTCGGTGGCATGATAGAGCGACTGCTCAAGAGCGCCCATGCGATGAAGCCGGCCGAACTGCTCGCTGCGCTTCGGGCGTCAACCCTGATTGTGGTATTCGATCCCCGGTTTGCGGACCTCAGCACTGCGCCGCTTCCATAGGAGTGATGATCGCGTGATCAGAACGGTTCTATTTGACCTCGACGGCACATTGGTGCACTTCGAGTTCGATGATTTCTTGCAGGCGTATCTTGGGGCCATCGGCGACAGAGTCTCGAAGCTGATTGATCCGCAGGTCTTCCTGGCTCAGCTGCTCGCGTCTACAAAGGAAATGGTCAGATCGCTGCATCCGGCGAAAACCAACCGCGATGTGTTCATGGGCCACTTCTTCCCTGGACTCGGGCGAGCGGCCGATGAACTGATGCCCATCATCGATGCGTTTTACGATGAGGACTTCCCGCGTCTTCGCGACACACTCGCCGTCGAGCCGCACCCGTTGGCGCGACCGCTGCTTGCGGGGCTGATCGAGCGGGGTTACGATGTGGTAATCGCTACCAACCCCGTTTTCCCCGCCAATGCCATAGAGGAGCGGATGAGGTGGGGAGGGCTTGACGGCCTCCCCTACAGGCATGTGACGTCGTACGAGACATCGCACTTCTGCAAGCCGAACACTGAGTACTACGCGGAAATACTCGAAACGGTGGACAGGGCGCCTCATGAATGCCTGATGGTGGGCAACGACACCTACGAGGACCTAGTCGCCGGGGACCTTGGGATCATCACTTATCTGGTCGAAGACTACATGCTCGACAGAGGCCCGTTCCGAAGAGACCCCAATTACCGGGGCCGCTTCGAGGACCTGGAGAGCTTCTTCAGCTCCGAGGAGTTCGCCGGCATGGCCGGCGTGTGACTTTCAGAGCAGCATGCCGCCCGACGGCTACTCCGATCCGGTGCAGCCGCCATCGGAGTCCGTCGGGTTCGCCAGGTGAATTATGCCCGCCACCTGCGACACATCGAGGACGAATGCTATGCCGGTGCCGGGCCTCTCCAGCTGGCCGGCTTTGATGATCGCCTGCAATACAGAGCGCGTGCGCTCGCGTGTGATGAGGGTGAGCACCACCTCTTTCTCCGGCTCTATCAGTATGCCGAAGAAGCTCTTGCGCTCGTTCACTCCGGTGCCTCGTCCATACAGTACAGTACCGCCCTCGGCGCCCGCGCGGCGCGCAGCCTCCACTACTTCGTCTGCCCATCCCTTGTTGATGATCGTCACGATAAGGTCGAACGCGCCCACGACGACTGGCTCTTCCCGTGTCAAACTGGATTCCTCCCATCAGAAGTATTCTCATCGCCCGTTGCGGCAGTCTCCTTCTTCTTCGCTGCGAAAGCGAAACTGAGCCCCTCCACTGCAAGAGTGGAAGCCAGCGCGATCAGGCACACCAGCCCGAAACCGGAGCCGATGGTGGGCCCGCCCGGCTGCTCGGCCGCGATGCCCAGGCCCAGCGACATCAGGAAAGTCACGGTCAACGGCCCGGTGGCCACTGCGCCCGAGTCGAAGGAGATTGCAGCGAACGCCGGGTCGATCCACAAGAGGAGAGAGAGGGCGACGATGTAGCCTGGGATAATGATGTAGGTAAGCGGGATTCCCCGTGCGATGAAGTAGTAGCCCAGCGATACCAGGGTCGCCACGCCGACAGCCATCGTAGCCAACAGCAGGCGCTCGCGAATGTATCCGGCCGAAGCTTTCTCCACCTCGCCGCTGAGCACGCGGGCAGACGGTTCAGCCAGCACCACCAGAAGACCCAGCACGAACCCGACGGGCAACACCAATTCAGGGGCGCTCAGCGTGCCGAGCTCCGCTCCCAGCGCCCGGCCGAGGGGAACAAAGGCGATGTTGACGCCCTGAAGGAACAGTGATAGCCCCACGAAGGTCCACACCACACCGATCACCACGCGCCGCACGAAACTGCGCGGCAGCTTGAGACAGAAGACTTGGAAGACCATGAACAGCAGGCCCAGGGGTACCAGTGTGCGTGCTACCTCAGCCATCACCCCCATAAAGCCATGAAATACTACTATGCGATCCACTACATGAACACCCCCCACACCATCAGCACCAGGATCGGCCCGAGTGTAGCTAGGCCCACGAGGCCGAACTCGTCGGCCAGGCTCTGTTTTCGCTGGAGCACGGATGCAGTGCCCAGCCCCAGCGCAATGATGCACGGGACGGCCATGGGGCCTGTCGAGACGCTGCCTGAATCGAGGAAGAGCGGCACCAGCTCAGGCCGGGTGAAAAACGAGAGAATGATGACGGCGATGTACGCCCCGGTGAACAGCCACTTGATCGGGATGTTCAAGAGTATTCTGAGTATGGCGATAGTCACCAGAAATCCTATGCCGCCCGAGAGCAGGATAGCCAGGAGTTGCGGGTGGATGCCTGAATTGGGAAATGACGCAACCTGGGCCACCAGCACATGCACTGACGGATCGGCGATGGTGACGCTGAAACTGAAGATGAATGCGGTGACTACCAGCAGCATGGGCGCCCCGCGCTTGGGTAGGTAGGCCCCGATCATCTCGCCCATCGGGAGCAGGGCTACCCGCACGCCCCTGAGAAACAGGAACAGGCCTGCCGTGGTGAACGCGGCGCCGATGAGGAGCTGTGCCAGAGTCCTCCATGAGAAGCCCAGGAAGACCGTGCTCAGAACTGCAACGGCGATGGTGAGCGGACCTACTGCAGTGACTACTTCGGCGATGGCTGCGCGAAACTGGCCGGACACTACACACTCTCCTCTCTGGAGCTCAACTCCGAACGGCGGACGCGTTGCCTTCGATGTCTTGAAGGTATGCGAAGTCCAAGCACCCGGCGCGCGCATCGGCCGACATCTGCTCGAACTCGCCTTGAGCGTCACGCCGGCACTGGGCACACGCGCGCCGCGGCACGATGACCGCGCCGATGCGGACAGTCCTGCCTGTGAAGGCGTGCAGAGCTTCTGATCTGATCGATCTCCATCCGCTGCAGGCGCCGCCGCAGAGGCGGATTTGCTCCGTCTGCCGCTCCGCGATGTTGTCGGTGTCGTAGTAGATCTCCCGGCGACGATGGAAGAATCGGCCCGAGCCAAAGATAGCTTCCAGGTCCGCATCGCGACGCGCCGACCACATATCCTGGAGCGTTTCCACCGTCCGGGCGATGGCATAGCCGACCTCCCGGGACTCGGCCGCGACTTCGGGCTGCCAGTCGGGCTCGCGCACGGCGCTCGTGTCCATGCCCGCCAGGGCCAGCAGTATCCCTAAGTTGACGTACGGAAGCGCGCCTTCGATGGAGTAACCGCCTTCCAGCACCACGATATCCGGCGCGAGCATTTTGGTGAGACGGGCGTAGCCCTGCGCGGTGAAGCTCATGCTTGTGAGCGGGTCGGTGTAGTGGTTGTCCTGGCCGGCCGCGTTCACGATCAGGTCCGGCTGCCAGTCGCGGAGTATGGGGAGCACTAGATGGTCCATGACATACAGCATGCCGGGATCGCCTGTGCCCGGAGGCAGCGGGACGTTGATTGTCATGCCGTAGGCGGCCGGACCACCCCGCTCGTTCGCGAAACCGGTGCCGGGGTAGAGCGTGCGCCCATCCTGATGCAGCGAGATGTGGAGCACTCCAGGGTCGTTGTAGAAGATGTCTTGGGTTCCATCGGCGTGGTGGGCATCGGTGTCGACGATGGCTATGCGCTTGTCGGCGCCGTACACGCTCCGGATGTGTTCCACCATGATGGCTTCGTTGTTGACGTTGCAGAAACCTCGCGAGCCATGCACGATCCGCATGGCGTGGTGGCCCGGCGGGCGCAGCAGGGCGAAAGCGCGGTCGGCTTTGCCTTCCAAGACGAGGTCGGCCGCGAGCATGCTCCCCCCGGCAGCTATGCGGTGGGACTGAGTGACAACGCTGTTGACGGTTGGGACGCAGATGTGGGCCCGGCATATGTCTGCGTCGCTGGCGATTAAGGGACGGTATTCCTGGATTCCTTCCACGTCCAGCAGGCCTTCCTCTGCGATCTGGTCGCGCGTGTACAGCAGACGTTCCTCGCGTTCGGGGTGGTCCGGGCTTATGGCCCAGTCGAACGCCGGGAAGAACACCAGGCCTACGCGGTATGCTGCGGACTGCATGGTTCAGCGTCCCCCCGTTCCACCGGTGGATTCGCCCATCGCGGAACAGAGGCTCCCGATCCTCTGGGCCTCCGGCCTGACCTGCGCTTTGATGCTGTATATGTGGCCTACGGTGCGGAAACCGCGCACTACGTTGAAGCTCTCCTCTTCCACAATGGAAGCATCATCGGCCGCATCGAGGCCTAGTTCCACGGCGGCGCGCCCTGCCCATGACAGTGCTTCTGCGCGAGCGCGCTTGAGATCAAAGGCGGGCTTCAGCGGGACAGTCGTCGAATATCCGGCTTCGGGAATGGTCAGCGTGCCCAGGGCCGTATCGGCATGCAGGGTGATGGACGCTGTGGGGCGGCTTGCCGCGGCGCCCACGGCGTTGGCCGCTGCGTGATGCGGCAGCAATTCGAAGGACAGCCCCATAAGCGCGGCGGCGCGGGGTACAAACACAGGCGCAGGCGCTCCCAGGCCGATGAGGGAGCGGGGGCGGATGTCGCGCGGAGCCAGCATCTCGGAGACTGTGTACACCGGCGCCGATTCAAGCTGGCGGTAGGCGGAGTCGATCTCCGCGGCCAGCTGCGCCGCGAATGCGGAGACGATTGCCTCCGCGGCGGCCATGGGGGCGAGGCCGATGGGCTCGCCGAAGGCTGCGAGCGCTTCCACGGCCCGGCCGAGGTGGCGATGCGAGGCTCCAATGGCGGCCAGGCCCAGCGCCGTGGCGGCATCTGTAGGAGTGAGCGCCGTCCCGCCCAAGATCGTGGGAGTGCCGGCGCGGCGCGGTCCGATACGTATGGCGGATTGCTCGGCTCGAACCTCGCTATCTCCTCCAAGCCCTATTGAGCGTGAGAAGAGCGCCGGCACCAGGGTGGCATGTCCGGATATCACGGCGCCCAGTCTGTCGAAGACCGGGATCCCCGCGACCAGCACAGATATGTCGGTGGTCGTGCCGCCGATGTCGATTACCGCGGCATTAGCGCCAGGATTCGCTGCAAGCGCCAGGGCGCCCATGGTGCTGGCGGCCGGGCCGGATAGAATGGCTTCGATTGGGCGCCTGGCCGACTCTGCAAGACGCATTGTACCACCGTTCGCCTTGAGCAGAAAGGCCTTGCCTATCGCTGTGGCCGTTCCGCGTGCCGCCCCGCGTTCGCGCAGCATCAGCTCTTCCACCATCTCCACAAACACGCCCTGCTGCCGGGCGATGCTTGCGTTTAGGTAGGCGGTTGCGAGTCGTCGCGGGAAGTTGGACCTACCCGAGACTCGGTGCCCGGTGGTGACCGATGTGAACTCGGGGTATCCGGCCTGCGCCGCCTGCTCTATCTGCAGTTCGTGGCAGGGGTTGCGATGGGAGAACTTGCCTGCGATGGACAGAGCGGTGACACCGCGGTCGGCGGCCGCCCGAAGTGCTCTGTGGACCGACTCCATGTCCACTGGGCCAGTCACGCGCCCACGATGGTCTATGGAGCCGGCTATCTGCTGAATTGGGAATCGCAGGCCCAGGTCCTCTACTCGCATTCCCGGGCCCGGAACGGCCAGGGCTAGCGTGGGATCGCCGCGGCCCTCCACTATGGCGTTAGTCGACAGAGTGGTGCTCAGGTGGAGTTCAAACGGCTTTCTGACGCAACCCGCCGCCTGCAGCGCCTCCTCGAAGGCTGCCGCGGTGCTGTGGATGAGCGAGTCGGGGTCAGTGGGCACCTTGGCCGTGCCTGCTACTTCTCCACATATGATGAGCGCGGCATCGGTATTGGAGCCGCCAACGTCGATTCCTACAACAGGCACGCATGACAAGATGATCACTCCTAAGCAGCCTGGGCTCATAGTATGTTCATTCACTGTCGACGGGCAAAATCCTCTGCAGCGGAGCAATCGTTGCCGAGAGTGATGGCGCGATCACAT
This sequence comes from Firmicutes bacterium UBA5389, assembly GCA_002409965.1. GTDB lineage: Bacteria > Bacillota > DTU025 > DTU025 > DTU025 > UBA5389. The sequence goes on along the minus strand of DHON01000086.1, from coordinate 18,009 downwards.
GGCCTTCGCATTGAACAAGCTGGAAATGGCGGCTTGAAGCTGGCCTACATTGTCGATAAGCGTCAGCTGGAAACCGTGCTTCTGTGCCGCTGCGGCGAAGTACTCATCTGTGCTTGCGCTGCGAGTTGCGATGAAGTAGTGAACCCCGTTCAAGCTTGCATCGAGCAGACGCTGGGTGACGGGGTCGGACTCGCTTGGGCCTCCGATGTAGACGCCGATGATAGCAAGCCCGCACGCGCGCATCTTGCCGAGTATGTCCTCGACTCGCCGCTGCTCGGTCCGCGCGGTGAGCCGGGCGGCCATCATGCCTTTCTCATCGGCCCCAAAAACGATTATCACTGTGCGGCTTGACTTGATGTCGCAGCATATCGCCACGGGGGCTGCGGCGCTTTTCAGGCCCAAGGCGTCCACTGCCTGTCTCACGATGACATAGTCGCTGCTTTGGCCGGCGCTGGTAATGAAGACAGGGATTCTGGGCGCCGGCGGCGCGGCCGCGCCCAGGGGGGCCGGTGCAACGGCTGCAAGAAGCAGTAAGGCAAGAACTGTCCAGAGTGGGTATCGGCGCATGGATCAGTGCACCTCCTGGTCGTATGGCTACTTTGAATAATATGTCTTCCACAGGGGACCAGGCGATTCCTTCATGGCTTTGACTCGGTCGGTCTTGAATCAGTCGGCTTCACCTCGATCAGGTAGCTGCGAGGGCCATCGGCAGGATCTGGGCGCGAATCGGCCACAAACTCTGCAGTGACCGCCACGGCCACGATGAATGAGCCGACAGCGAGGATCCAGCCCCCTATCACTCTGAGCAGGGCTGTCGCCGACGTGCTGCAGGTTGACCCCATTTGGCGCGCCTCCTCCCGATCAGGCTTGGCGCCTTCGGATTCACCATCTACTTCATACGCCGGCCGACCGGCGAATGTGTCGGTTCAGGCATCACGGCGATCGTGGGGAGTGGATCGGACGAGCTGCCAGGCTAACCCCGCGGGCAAGAGGGAATTCTGCCCAGTGTGGCGAAGGAAGGCACATTGGAGGCCGACGGCATCAGGCAGGGATCTGCTCGTCTGGCAACTCGGATAGGGAAGGCCTGATTGGCAGTGGAAATCGTCGATGGCGTTGCAGGGGTGATCCTTGCAGGGGGCGCAGGCAGCAGGTTGGGAGGGAACAAGGCCCTCCTGGAGCTGGGAGGGATGCCCCTGGTCCAGCACACTGTGGACGCCTTGGGGCGTCTCGTCGACACCATGGTGATCGTGGGGTCGTGTCCGCGTGAAACTTCCGTGATCTCAGAGGCGTTGGTGTTGCCGGCAAGGTGCGAGGGAATATGCACTTGGGATGGAGCGAGGATCGCCGAGGGGGACGCCGAGGGGGAGGCAGTCGGGCGTGGGCGCCTGGGGCCGCTTGCGGGAATTAGGGCGGGGCTTGCCGCGTCGCCGCACGCAAGGTGCATCGTGGTTGGGTGCGACATGCCGTTTTTGTCTGTTGCGCTGTTGCGATACATGGCCACGGAATCGCTGGGGTTCCAAGCGGCGGTGCCGCGCCTTGGGCCTCGGGCGGCGCTGGAACCCATGTGCGCCGTCTACTCGCAGTCGTGTATCGCGCACATAGACGCAATGCTTGCGGTTGGGCCAAGAAAGGTCACGGGGTTGTTTGATCTTGTGCGTACTCTGTACGTGGAGCGGGCGGCATGTGAGCTACTCGATCCCGGCCTGCTCTGCTTCTTCAACGTGAACACCAGGGAGGACCTGATCCGGGCAGAGGCTACATTGCGTCTGAGTTGTCGGCCCGTGTGATGCGGTCGGGAGGTCCCGAGCCGCGGCGCATGAACCCCAGGGCCATCAGGACGCCGCCTAAGGCCAAGTTGAGGTAGTAGGTTATCATTCGCCACACGGCCACGAACAGGCCCAGCACAGCCCTTGGGACTATCGAGCTGAAGAGCGCGGCGAAACCGAGTTCCGCGGCGCCGCTGGACCCCGGCGTTGGGGCGTAGGCGGACGCAAGGTAGAAGATGATGGTTACCCCCATGGCCTGCACGTAAGGCGTCTTCAGCCCGAGCCCGGTCAGGACCACGGCCGGGATAAGCATCGTGGCTATCCAAGCCGCGTAGCTAAGGAGCAACACGGCGGCCAGCGCCGGCCTGCGGTTGCTGATGAACTCCTGCAGGGCCTCGCGGAACTCCCGCAGTTCATGATCGATGCGTTCGAGGGCGGTGTCGAGGGTTTCGGGTTTGAAGAAACGCATCGTGAACCTGTTGCGTACAGCCGGCACCACGAGCACGCTGATCTTCTCCGGTTTGAACACCAGGTACAGCGAGAACAGGAATACGATGATGTACAGAGTCGTGCCCACAGACAGCGCGATATCCATGCCAAGCGGCAGGCTCCACTGGCTGCGCGAGAACAGAAGCGCTGCAGACGCCGCGAACCCCAGGCTGACTCTGGCGAAGGCGTTCATAATGGCCTTTACAGCCACAACGGCGGTCGACTGCCCTGCGGTGAGCCCTTTGTCGATGAGCAGATACGCCTGAACCGGCTCGCCGCCTGTGTCGAACGGGGTGACATTGCACACGAAGGCGCCCATCACTGAAATGCGCATTCCTTCCAAAATGCTCAGGCTGCCGCCGAGCGAGTGAACGAGCGCCCTCATCCTCAGCGAATCGAATAACCACGTCAGCACAATGAGGCCGAAGGCTATGCCGAGCATAATGGGGTCGATATGCGCGAGATCACGCCACGCATCGAGGCCTCCGCTTATCTTCACCAGCGTGAGCAGTCCGAGCACGCTGAATACTATCGCCGCAAACGCGCCGCGCTTGAGTTGTTCCGGGCGCCTCGCGCCCCTGCTATTGGCCAATGGGGAGGCACCTCCCAACTACTACCGCGAAACATAGCCCATTATACCATACGTTTTCGGCGGCATCGCAGTTTCCGGCCATGTCCCAGTCCTATCAAGCGTTTCCTGGGAGCCGGACGATTCTCGTGCCACAGCGGCCTTCGACGGCATCGACGGCATGCTCTAGCGAGGCGATGATGGCGGCTTCGCCTCCGCGATCCACGAACCTGCGGCACGCCTCCACCTTGGGCCCCATGCTTCCCGCTTTGAAGTGGCCTTCTTTCTGGTATCGGCAGAGCTCATCGAGGGCGATGGTCGCCAGGTCGCACTGGTCGGGCGTATTGTAGTGAATCGCCACGCGGCCCACGTCGGTGAGTATCATGAGGATGTCGGCCTTGACATCTTGGGCGAGGCACTCAGCGCCGAGGTCCTTGTCGATAACTGCCTCGACTCCTTCGTAGTGCCCGTTGCGTTCGACAACCGGTATCCCGCCGCCTCCGCCCGCGATCACAATTGCGCCTGAGCGAACCAGTGAGAGTATAGCGTCCCGTTCGACTATCCTCATGGGGTCGGGCGATGCCACGACCCTCCGCCAGCCGCGTCCGGCGTCTTCAGCCCACGTCTCGTCGGCAGCCTGCATGCGCTGGCGAGCGTAATCTTCTGTGTAGAACGGCCCGACGGGTTTGGTCGGATTTTGGAACGCGGGGTCAAGCGGGCTCACGACCATCTGTGTCACCACCGTGGCGACCGGCTTCGCGATGGATCGGCGCGCGAGCACTTTCCCCAGAGACTGCTGGAACATGTAGCCGATCAGCCCCTGAGACTGGGCTCCGCAGACATCGAGGGGCATCGCCGGTACCCGGCTGCGCCCTGCCTCCTGCTGGATGAGGATGGCTCCGACCTGCGGACCGTTGCCGTGGGTGATGACAACGCGGTAGCCGCGGGAGATGAGTTCTGCGATCTGATCTGCGGTAGACTCCACGTTTTTCAACTGCTCCAGGACGGTGCCTTCCTGACCGGGCTGGAGAATCGCATTGCCTCCCAGAGCGATCACGATGGTCTTGTCAGCTGTCAAAGGTCAACACTCCTGTCAGAATACTGGCGCTCGAAGACAGTGCACCCCATTACTAACGTGGCCTTCACCTCGAGCGTTTCAGCGTCGAGCAAGACGACGTCTGCATCCATCCCGGGCTGGATCCGGCCTTTCCGGTCGGCCAGACCGATGATGCGCGCGGGGGTGGACGTGGCCATGGCGATGCTCGCGTGCAGCGGAATGCCGGCGAACTTGATCATGTTGCGAACCGCAACGTCCATGCTCAGCGTGCTGCCGGCCAGAACGCCCGTGTCGAGCCGCGCGGCGCCGGACGTAACGATTACATGCTGGCCGCCCAGCTCATAGTCGCCATTGGGCAAGCCGGCCGCGCGCATGGAATCGGTGATCAGGACCGTGCCGTTCGGCCCTTTGGCGACTGCTGCAAGTTGCACCGCGATCGGGTGCACGTGAACGCCGTCCGCAATAATCTCGCACGTCAGCTCGGGGCGGACAAGAGCCGCCCCAACAACCCCCGGCTCTCTGTGGTGCAACCCGCGCATGCCGTTGTAGGTGTGGGTCACGTGGCGCAAGCCTGCCTCGACTGCCTTGCCGATTTCGTCGCACGAAGCTCCCGAGTGGCCAACCGATGCCACCACTCCGCGCGAAGCCAACTGCTTTACGATGCTGATGGCGCCGGGAAGCTCAGGTGCCACAGTCATGATCCGAACATGCCCGCCGCCCGCTTCGAGGATCTGGTCGAGAACCGCGGGGTCGGGGCTGATTATGCCCTCTTCGGGCTGGGCGCCTTTGAAGGCAGGGCTCAGGAAGGGCCCTTCCACGTTGACGCCGAGCACTTGGGCGCCCCGCCGCGGCTGGCAGTGCCCACTGCATGCATCGCGCGCCCCCGCGCGTGCCGCCTGCGCCGCCTGTGCCGCGGCGCGTGTCGCGGCCAGCATCTTGTGGATGGGCGAAGACATCACTGTGGGAAGGAATCCTGTCACCCCATGCGCTGACGCAAACTCCGCCATGCGCGCGAAGGCAAGAGGGGTGGCATCCATCGTATCGGAGCCCGCCGAGCCGTGTATGTGCACGTCGATGAATCCCGGCGCCACGATGGCGCCGCGCGCGTCGATGATAGTGGAATCGGGGTTTCGGGTCATCAGGTCGCGGGTGGGCCCGACTTCAGCTACCTTTGACCCGCGTATCAGCACGGCCGTGTCGGCCGCAACGGCGGATGCGGATACGACTGCGCCGCCGGCTATGAGAAGTGTCGAATTCAACTGCCTACCCCTCCCGTGTCCATGGTCATGAGGACGGAATTCCCCGCAAATTCCGTAAAACCTGCCTCAGCGTATGAGCCGGAGCAGAGCGCCGAGAACCCATGAAAGACCGGAGGCCCATGGTGTCCACCTCCGAAAGCGGCGCGGCCCGCAGCCTCCTTCGTGGGATTGCCCGGGCCGCGCTGAGTCTGCCGCTTGATCCAGAATAATGTGATATGATTGCTGCTCGGAAATGAGGTCGCGGACAGACTACTTGAGCATGTACAGGATGCCTATGGTGCCCGGACCGCAGTGACTTCCTATCACTGAGCCTGCGGGCGTTTCGAGTATCTCCTTCATCTCGGGCATGATCTCGCTGACGCGCTGGGCCATGTATACTGCGTCCTCATGTACTCCAGTGTGAGTGAGGAAGACTCTGTCGGCTTTCACTAGGCCCAACTTGACGTCCTCTTCGAAGCGATCCATCATCCAGTCAAGCGATTTCCTGCTCGACCCTCTGACCTTGCCTGCGACTATCATGCCTCCGTCCATCACGGATATGACCGGTCGGATCTTGAGCACCGACGACAGCAGCGCCTGGACCCCGGTACATCTTCCGCCCATGTGCATGTAGTCGAGTTGATCGATCTTGAATGATGTTCGGACTTTGGGACGGGCCGCTTCCAGCGCTGCCAGGATCTCGTCCATCTGCTTGCCCTGCGAAACCAGGTCGCACGCATACAGAACCAGGTTGGCTATTCCAGTTGAGAGGTTCGCCGAATCGAACACGCGCACTTGTCCCTCAGGGAAGGTGCTGGCTGCTAATGCGGCGATCTGAACAGAAGACGAGAACTTGCTGGAGATCCCTATGTACAGTGCCTGGCCGCCGCCTGAAGTGACCTGTCCGAACACCGACCGGAAGACCTCCGGGCTGGGACTTGAGGTCTTGGGCAACTTCCCGTTCTCTTCTACCAGTTCGAACAGGCGCTGCGTGTCGATGTCGATGCCGTCATTGTATGTGTCCTGGCCGAAGATCACCGTGAGCGGCACGACCGTAAGCCCATAGCGGGCTGTGAGTTCCCGGCTGAGGTCAGCGGTGGAGTCGGTGATGATCGATATGCCTGCCATCTTGTCATCCCCCCAGTTGTCGATATAGTGTAGCAATGCTCGACTAAGCCAATATTACCACGTCCCAGTAAACGCGGCCAACATCGCCGTATCCAGTGATATACTGAACGAGGGGTGCACTCTTCATGCTGATAATGGATGCCCATTGCGACACGCTCATAGACATTGCCGCCGGCCGTCGCCGCCTTGCTGAGTGCGGCAAAGGCGGGCACATCGATTTGCCCCGTATGCTGGACGGGGGAATGGCGGCCCAGGTTTTCGCGATTTATGTCGCGCCGGAGTACCTGCCGGGCGCAGGAGCCAGGCAAGCTCTGCGCCTTGTGGACACATTCTACCGGGAGATCGAGGAAAACAGCGGTTCACTTGCGCTGGCCGCGAAAGCCGGCGATGTGGGCCGCGCCCGGGCCGAAGGCAAGATAGCCGCATTCCTGAGCATCGAGGGCGGAGAGGCTCTGGATGGGTCGATTGAGCTTCTGAGGGTCTTCTACAGGCTGGGCGTGAGGCTCATGACGCTTACCTGGAGCCGCAGAAACGAGCTTGGGGACGGGGCATACGAGGAGGGCACGTGCGGCGGACTCACCCAGTTCGGGGTGGAGGTGGTGCGCGAAATGGACAAGCTGGGGATGGTGGTAGATGTATCGCATCTATCTCAGGCAACGTTCTGGAGCGTCATGCAAGTGTCGACAAAGCCTCTCATAGCATCGCACTCTAGCGCCAGGGCCCTGTGTGAGCATGGGCGCAACCTCAGCGACGAGCAGGCTCGGGCCATAGCCGACAAGGGCGGCGCGATAGGAGTCACTTTCGTAGGCCCGTTTCTGGGCGAGGGCCGGCAGTCGGTCCAGGGCGTGGTGGACCACATCGACCATTTCGCCGGGATTGTGGGCACCGATCACATCGGCCTCGGGTCGGATTTCGACGGAGTGCCCGACAGCGCCTTGCCTGAAGGATTGCCCGATGTATCGCACATGCCGGTTCTCATAGACGAGCTGGTCCGGCGGGGATACTCGGACGCAGCTGTGCGCGGGATCATGGGCGAGAACCTCCTGCGGGTTGTTGAGAGCGTAATAGGCTAGCCTTTCTGGAAAAGGCTGTTCTGCATATGTCGGCCCTGTCCGCTGGCCGCCTGGCCTGCCGCGCGGCGGATCCGCTCCACGCTCTCTGAGAAGTAGAAAGGATCAATCTCGAACCCGATGAACCGCACTCCCAGCCGAGCGCAGGCCACTGCCGTGTTTCCGAGGCCCGAGAAGGGGTCCAGGACCAGGTCGCACCTGTCCAGCCCGTGCAGCTTGATACACATTTCGGGCAACCTTGGCGGGAACGTGGCGGGGTGGGGACGTTCGTCTTTGGCTCGCTTGATCGTCTCGTAGGGGATGAACCACGTGTTGCCCCGGCAACGCAGGTCTGAGCGGTCGCCGCGCGCAGCGGTCCACCGGGCGATGTTGCTCTTGTCTTGATATGGCACTCCTACGGCCGTTCTGTCGAGCGGAACGTTCCCTTTCAGAGTGAAGTGGAAGATGTACTCATGGCAGTCGTTGAGAAACCTTCTGCTGTTGATGGGCTTGTAGTGGCCGACTGCTATGTCGCCGTCGAGACCTGGGTAGTCGCCCACATCCGCTCTGGAGATTGCGATTGACTTGACCCAGTGTATGGTGTTTTGCAGCACGAAAACTCCTCGTAGCGCGTTCGCTACTTCGAAGGGGACCCACGGATCCGTGGGCTTAGAACCCACATTTAGGAAAAACGAGCCGGACGGCGCGAGGACCCTTGCGACTTCAGACGCCCAGGCGGCGGTCCACCTGAGGTATTCGTCGCGGGATATCCGGTCATCGTAGCTTCGGTATTCGATACCTAGGTTGTAGGGCGGGGATGTCACTACCACATCCACCGACTCCGGCGGTAGTAGGCTGGCCATACCTTTGATGCAATCGCGGTTGTACATCGTCAGTGTGCCTGAGCCCGAGGCGGGCTTGACTGTAGTTGGATCGATGCATTCGGTCATGTAGACGGCACCTCTCTTGTATGAAAGGAGAATTCCGGGATGCACAGCACCAACGGCTCGGATTGGCGCGAGCGGACTGAGTTGCTCATCGGCGGCAGCGGCCTCGAAAACTTGGCGCGTGCCAGGGTGGTCGTCGTTGGCCTAGGGGGCGTTGGCTCATACTGCGCCGAGGCGCTGGCTCGGGCCGGCGTGGGTTCGCTCGTGTTGGTCGATGGCGATTCAGTATCGGTCAGCAACATAAACAGGCAGATAATCGCGCTCGTAGACACCATCGGTCTGCCCAAGGCCCAGGTCATGGCGGACCGAATCGGGCGCATCAACCCCGCGTGCGCCGCATCGCCGCAGGTGATGTGGGTCAGCCGCGACAACGCGGACCGACTGCTTTCGCCAGAGCGTGGATCCGTGTACTACGTGGCAGACGCTATCGATTCAATCCCGGCCAAGCTCGACCTGATAGAAGCATGCCTCAAGTCGGGAGTCAACATAATCTCGTCGATGGGAGCAGGCAACAAGATCGATCCCACTAGGTTCAGGGTGGCCGACATCTCGCAGACACACACATGCCCCGTGGCCAGGGCAGTTAGGCAGGGACTGCGAAAACGCGGGATACTCAGGGGACTGACAGTGGTGTTCTCCGACGAATCGCCCATTGTGCACCAGCCTGGCCCTGTGGGCAGCATATCCCCGGTCCCCGGCGCCGCGGGACTAGCCATGGCCGGTGCAATCATACGCAGTCTTGTGTCGGCGCCGGCGGAGAGCTGAGCCGGCCTTGCGCCTACTCCTCTCGCAACTGCCATTGCGCCTGCTGGACCATTCCCGTGGATGGGTCCACCAGCTTCTCGTCCAGCCAGTAGAGCAGCATCCCATCGGTGGACCTGTATATCCAGGCACGCTTGTACTTCGCGCCCCATTCGAACATTGCGACAACGGGAACGCCCTCGGGGGTCGATCCCACGTAACCCACCTCAACACCGCTGCCCGTCACCGGGTCGTACCGGTCTAGCTGCTCACCACTGCGCAACCTCGCGAGGTTCGCGCGGGGAATCCAGAATCCCCCGGCCAGAAGACCGGTGCCTGAATAGACCGTCATGGCCTGGTCTTCCCCGCGGCCGCTGAAAACCCGCTTCACTCTGGCCGCCGACCAGCTGCGCCCGACCGATGTTATCTCCACCTCAAGCACAGCGGGGATCGGGATGTTGGGCCCGCCCGCCGGAGTCCACGTCTGTATGGAACCCTGGTACGTCAGCTTGGTTCCTGGCCTCACCCATGAGGGCGCTACGCCGCCCTCCCACGGGAGCGGCATAGTGCGCATCGATACGAATTCGGCGACTGACAAGTGTACGAGACGATGGTCTGTGAGGACCATCCATTGAGCTTGATACAGAAGCAGGCCCGTGTCCGTATCGAAAATCCAGGTGAGGTAGCGTGTTGGGCTCGTCTGTACGGAATCCAAACGCAGAGCTGAATAGGCTTTTCCTCCGACCTCGAACTGGACTGCTTCGGTCGATATGTCGGCGCGGGATCGCTTCGCCATGTCGCGAAGCGCAGCCGGGTTCACCCAGAAGTCGCCTATGCCCGCAAATGCGCTGGACGAACCGTCATCCCACGGAACCATGAGGTCGCCCACGAAAACCGTGGAGCAAGTGGCGGAGAACCGCGATGCAAGTGCGACAACGTCAGTTCTCACCACAGCCGGGGCGGCTGGACTCACCTGATCGGCCCGGATTACGGGCGGCTTCGCAGCGCCATTTTGGGCAGCGAATGGGTTCTCAACGGTCGCCGATGAAGTGCGGTAGTATGCTCGAAGTCCTTCGCGAACCCATGACGGCGCCGGAAGGTTCCTGGCTTCTGGTATGAAATCGGTGGCCGAACCGACTTCAGCCGCGCGGTCCATCAAGCCCGCTCCGCGCGAGCCAAGGGGCGAGTAGAAAGCGGCCATGCTCGGCGACATGTTGACCAGACACAATGACAGCGCTATACAGCACGCTAGTGCAAGTCGAGATCGAAGCAAGGTGGTATCCTCCCATTGTGAGCCGGTTCATAGACCCAGACTCATCGTTGTATTCAGCAGAGGCTCAGCGTTTTCCTGCCGCTTCAGGCAGGCGCATCGCATGGCGAATCAGAACCTTTAGTGGTCAGAAGGCGATTACCGTGTGAGCTACCAGTGCATTTGAGTGTGCTGGGGAACATGTGGCCATCCAAGTGCGTCCAAATGATGCGGAACTATCATTGCTGACCGGCGATGAGGAGGGATATCATCTTGAGACTGCGCAGGCTAATAGGGGCACTCAGTGCAGTTGTCATTATTGCTCTCTTGGGCGCTGGATGCGGGGTCGCGACTCTAGCTGGAAGCATCCAGGGATATGTTGTGCAGAATGCACAAGCTAGGTCGCTTGCCGGCTCAGATCCAGAGCTAGGAATCACGGTGTTGGCTGCGATGCCCAAGGGTCCCGACTACGTGGGCCTGGGTGGAGCGTGTGTTCAGGCCATAGGTACAGACGATCCTAGCGAGTTTGCTCAGACCTACTCAGGCTACAATGGTTACTTCAAACTGACGGGCTTGAGACCCGGGCTATACCAGGTAACAGTGACTCATGAGCGCTTTCTCGATACCTACACCGTGCCATGCCGGGTGCGCGCAGGGGAGACTACCTCGATTGGAGGAGCGCCTCTGGGATCGTTGCACGTACTGTCGATAGGAATAAACGAGTACTCCAATCCTGCCTACAATCTCGACTACGCAAGGCCCGATGCGCAGCTCATTGCGGAGATCCTTGGGCAGAATAACAGGCTCCGAAAGCAGACCAGAACCCTCTATGACTCCCAGGCGACGAAGGCGGGCATTCTGAACGAGATGCGCTCAATGGGTTCCGATATGATCGAAGGAGATACCTTCATAATGTTCTTCTCAGGTCATGGAGCCCAGTTCAGTGCCAAAGAGTACATCGTTCCCCACGACTATAACGGCTACATAAGCACATTGATAAGCGATGAAGAGCTGAACAATGCGATAAACGCGTACATACCTGCATCGCGCAAGATATTCATATTCGACTCCTGCAATTCAGGCGGGATGTACAGGAGCCTCGCCCAATCGTTGCCTGCTGGATTCCAGCGCTCAACAGGCTTTGAGATCATGGCGAGAAACATAGTCGGAGCGGGCAAAATCGTGATTTGCGCGTGCGACAAAGACGAGAAGTCGTACGAGATGCCGGACCTCGGCCATGGTCTCTTTACGAGGTACTTAACCTGGGGTATGACACATCCATACAACGCTGACAGAAGCGAAGACGGCAACATCAGTACGGATGAGGCATTCTGGTATGCGGAGCACTATGTGAGGCAGACAACGGAGGGCTGGGTCGAGCCCCAGACGCCCCAGATATACAGAGGAGACCCTGGATTCGAGTGGTACCTGTTCACCTATGAGTTGTAGCGTACTGATCATGGGCTTGCTCTCGCGCGGCGGGGATGCACACTTGCTGTGGACCCCGCCGCAGTTTCGTTGGGCCGGTGGGCCCGCACTGGAACCAGCAAGCCACGTGCCCCATGCCCCGGCGACTCTGCTAGAGCCTGCCGAGACTGTGTGCACGGCCTTTAGCTGCCGCGCCCGCTGTGTCTGCCGCCTCCGCCTGATGAGGAGCTGTTGCGTTGCGCTATCAGGTAGTACTGGTATGTTATGACGGCCACGAGCGCCGACACAACGTATGGGAGGTCCTCGGCGACTGTGAGCGACACTGAGTGCCCTGCCACCACGCCTCCCAAGCGCCCGGTCATCTGGCCGTCCTCTATGCTGAGGTCCGCGTCGAAGCCGATCACAGGACCGCCGCACCTTCCGGTGATGCGGTCGGTTCCGCTCAGATGAATGTCCACTCCATCGATGATGCCGCCCATCCGTCCGCGCACGCTGTTGCCTGAAGAATCGGTGAAGAGAGCATCCACAGACCTGCCGATGACCACGCCGCCTACGCGCCCGGCTATGCGCCCGGGCGGGGGCTGGATTTCGAGCATCAGGTCGCCTCCGAGCACAGCGCCGCCCAATCGGCCTGAAACGCTGGTAGGCGTGGTCATGCACGAGACGCTGTACCCGCCGACCAAACCGCCCACTCTTCCGTAGATTGATGACGCCATGCAACAAGCGCCTCCGTCCAGTCAGTTACTCGTATCGCAGTGCCTGCACAGGGTCCATTCGCGCTGCCTGTACTGCAGGGTAGGTGCCGAATATGAGGCCCACTGCCGTGGAGAAGGAGACCGCGGCGATGACCGAATTCAGATCGACCGAAACAGGCCAGCCGGCGATTCGAGCTATCCCCGCTCCGCCCAGCCATCCAAGGAGCATGCCCACGGTACCGCCCAACATGCTCAGCACCAAGGCTTCCGACAAGAACTGCAGCAAGATATCGCGGTTGCAGGCGCCGAGGGACTTCCTTACCCCTATTTCGCGGGTGCGCTCTGCGACCGATGTGAGCAGGGTATTCATAATCCCAATTCCGCCCACTACCAAGCTGATGCCGGCGATAGTGCCCAGAAGCAGGGTCATTGTGGCCGTGACTTGCTTCACGGCATCGACCAGGCCTTGCTGGGAGGCCACGTTGAAGGCGTCGGACGTTCCCGCGGCGGAGGCCAGGAAGCGTTCTACCTGGGCCACTGCCGCCGCTGTCGTCTCGGGAGACCTGGCCTGGCAGAAATAGGAGCTCACGCGCTTGATGGGGGACATTCTATGTATCAGGGTGGTCACCGGAACGAAGACCTGCGTGTCGGCGTTGAACCAGAAGACCGCCGCTCTGGACGCAGTCATGCCCACTACGGTGAAAGTAGCCCGGCGACCTGACGATACCACCACCACTTGGCGTCCAATCGGGTCTTCCGAGCCGAACAGATCGGAAGCCACCCGCGAGCCGAGCACCATGGAGTGGGCGGCGGCGTCCACCTCCGATTGAACAAGGCTTCGGCCGAGTGCAATCCGGCTACTGGCTATCCGGGTGTACGCAGGGGTGATGCCGGTTATCATGGCGGATGTGCTGGAACTGCCTGCGATAAGGCGCCCCTCGGTTTGCGCTACAGGAGAGACGGCCGAGACCTCAGGCGCCGCCGCCTGTATCTGCTCGGCCAGGGATATCGTCAGGAGATGCTCATAGCTGCGACCCCGAGCGCCTGGCTTCAAGTTGGGAGTCACCATGATCATGTTGGAGCCGAGCGCCGATATGTCGGACGTGATCTGCTTTTGGGCGCTGGAACCCGCCGAGATCATGGTTATCACCGATGCTACGCCTATAACGATCCCCAGAACCGACAGAGCGGTGCGGAGCTTGTTTGCCCATAGGTTTCGCAGGGCCAGTCCCACGATTTCAGCTATGCCCATTCGATTCCGCTCCCCTCTCGGCTGGTTCCTCCGCGCGCAAGTGCTCCAGGCGTTCAACCGAGCCATCACGCAAGTGCAGTATTCGGCGCGCGCGCTCGGCCACCGAACGATCGTGCGAAACCAGGACTATGGTGCAGCCCTCGGCGTTGAGCCCATCGAGTATGGCCAGTATATCGCTACCGGTCCTAGTATCAAGATTGCCGGTGGGTTCGTCCGCCAAGATGAGCGACGGGTTGTTCACCAAGGCCCTTGCAATGGCGGCTCGTTGCTTTTGCCCACCGGATATCTCCGCAGGGCGATGGTGCATCCGGTCGCCCAAGCCCACCCGGGCAAGCGCATCCATGGCGATTCGTCGCCTATCGCTGCCGCCCACGCCTGCATACATCAGAGGTATCTCGACATTGCCGAGCACGGTTTCGCGCGGCAGCAAGTTGAACTGCTGAAATACAAAGCCGATCCGTCGGTTGCGGATATGGGCCAGTTCAGTGCTGTCGAGCTGCGACACATCCTGCCCGCAAAGATAGTACCGCCCTGAACTGGGACGGTCGAGGCAACCGATTATGTGCATCAATGTGGACTTGCCTGAGCCCGAAGGCCCCATGATGCAGACGTAGTCGCCCTCCGATATCTCAAGCGATACTCCGTCCAGCGCGCGCACTTCCACTGATCCCATGGCGTACACTTTGGTGATGTTTTCGAGATTGACCACTGTCATAGGGACTCCTCCGCTACTGATCATCGGCATGCCTGACCCGCAGCAGCATGTCGCGTTCCTGCCCGGTCAGCCGATTCAGTTTCGCCTGGGCTGATACAGCGTCTTCCACAATCTCGTCGCCTGGCGACAGACCCGACAAGACGTGGGTGTGCTCGCCATCGGATAGCCCCAGTTCGACAGGCACCAGCTCCGGCTGGCCGCCTGTAATTCTAATAGCCGCTGGCTGCCCGTCCATGTCGATCCAGGAGCGTACGGGAATGCGGACCACATCCGGGACGGTGTGCGACAGAATCCTGACGTTCGCTGTCAGCCCAGGCTTGAGCAGGTCGTGCGACTCATCAACGGACACCCTGACTGGGATGGTGACCATTCCGGCTCGGGGCAGGGCGGCAACGCCTATCGACTGGACCGTGCCGGGCAGCTCAACGCCGGCGAGAGCGTCGAACGATACTCGAGCAGTCATCTCTGGCGCCACTTTGGACAGGTCGATCTCGTCAATTTCCACACTTGCGAAGTACGAGGACGTATCCATTATGGTGATGGCCGGCTGGCCGGCGCCTACGTAACCCCCGGCCTGGACAGTGACTGACGATATCACGCCGGCGAACGGCGCCGTCAGCTTCGCGCTTCCGCTCTGAGCCTGGGTTGCGAAGTCGAAAGCCGGGGTTCGTTGCACTTCGCACAGCACTGCTCCGCGCGAGACCCGCGCGCCTTCTTCGACGTACACTTTGGCGACCTTTCCGGACGCATCGGACACGAGAACCTGCATGCGGATGGGCATCAGACTTCCCGCGCAGGATACGTACTCTCGGACGTCGCCTCTATCCACAGATACAGTGGCCAGCCCCGCCGTGGCAGCGGGCAGGTGAGTGTGGATAGGCGAACTGTTCTTGCCTCTGGCGGCACCCCATATGACCAGAGCCGCGATTGCTACAGCTATCAGCGCCCAGACCGCACGCCTGCGGCCCCTACTGGAATTGGACAATCGCCACACCTCCTAGTCTAGCTTATTATACCAGCATTCCCCGGCAAAGGCATATCGCCCGATCGGGCGATGTCAGGGATGGCGGGTGAGCTTGATCCTTCGAACCGCGCGTGTTATCATTCTCACTGAAAAAGCGAATAGCGTGGCCTTCGGGGCAGGGTGCGATTCCCGACCGGTGGTGAAACCCTCCGCGCATAGGGCGCGGGGGCAAGTCCACGAACCGCAGCGATGCGGCCGACCTGGTGAGATTCCAGGACCGACGGTACAGTCCGGATACGAGAAGGTTAGGCGCTGCTTTGCAGTGCTTCAACTCTTGGCTCCCAGGCTGCGGCTTGGGGGCCTTTCCATACAATGTCATATGAGGAGGTCTTTCCATGAACCGGAGCAACTTGACGCAGCTCAGACGGCTCGCTACCATGGCGGTGCTGACGGCAGCCTCGATTGTGCTGTTCCTCGTATTCCGCACGCCGATATTCCCCGCTGTCCCATTCCTTGTGTATGAGGCCGCAGACGTGGGACTTCTAGTCGCTGGATTCGCGCTCGGACCCCGGGCAGGACTAGTATGCACCGCCGTAGTATGTCTGCTGCAAGCGCCCTTGCATCCTGAGGGCGGATGGTTTGGCGCAGTCATGCACTTCATCTCCTCGGGAGCCCTGGTCGGAGTATCGTCCGTCATCTACAGACGATTCAGGTCCAGAACCGGCGCCTACTGGGCCCTGCTGGCAGGTGTGGCAGCGATGGTTGGAGCGATGATACCGGCGAACCTTGTTCTGACACCCCGGTTCTACCATATTCCCACCAGCGCCGTAGTCAGTCTTCTTGGGTGGATCGTCGCTTTCAATGCGGTAAAGGCTGGGATAAATGCGGCCATCACTGCGGCAATATACAAACCGTTGTCCAGGTTGATCAAAGGAACCTCGGTCGAAACCATGGACACGGCGGCGCATACGCGCTAGTGTGGTTGCGACAACACATCCTGGGCGAACTGGAGCGTAGCCGCCATTCCGTTCTTCAGCGCCGACTCGTCAATGTCGAAACTGGGGTTATGGTGGGCCGCTCCAGTGCCCAGCTCGTCGCAAGCCACTCCGAGCAGTGCAAATACCCCGGGGTACTTGGACAGGTAGTATCCCATGCTTTCTGAGGCCATCCAGGGCTTACACGTGGCCAGGCACTCGGGGCCGAGAGCGGTCTGTACAGACCTGGCCGCGAGAGTCGCCAGGGCGGGATCGTTGATCACCGCCGGATGCGGCCCGCGCGCCTCGATATGGGCTTCGCAGCGATGCGCCCGGGCAGTGTGCGTTACGATCCGCTCGAAGGACGTCTGTATCAGCTGTCCAACCTTCGGCTCGAAGAAACGTGCCGTGCCGGCGAAGGACGCGGTGTCGGGGATGACGTTTGGAGTCTCGCCCGCCCTGATCATGCCGATGGTCAGGACGCCGGCATCTGCCGGATCGAGCTCCCTCGCGGGTATAGTGCATAGACCCACAACGGTCTGCGCAGCGCACAAGATGGGGTCAATGGTCTGGTCAGGGCGGGAGCCGTGGCCGCCGCGCCCCTTCAGAGTCACCCTGAAGGAAGTCATGCCTGACATGCGTGGGCCCGGCTCCACGGATATCGCGCCCGAAGGCAGTCCTGCATACACGTGAATGCCCCACACAGCCT
Organism: Firmicutes bacterium UBA5389; assembly: GCA_002409965.1. Taxonomy (GTDB): domain Bacteria; phylum Bacillota; class DTU025; order DTU025; family DTU025; genus UBA5389. Next base: position 1,040 of record DHON01000086.1, on the reverse strand, counting down.
TGATGTCTTGAGTCGACAGCGCTTGCATCATGGGGGCGATGCCTTCTGCCGTCTCCTCGGCCTGTTCAAAGCAGAGCAAGACATCGCCGGCCAGTTCGCATCGGACTTCGGAGAGGCCCTTCGCCGCGCCGAGGAGCATCGCTGTGTGCGCATCATGCCCGCACAGGTGGGCACACCCGGCCACTTCGGACACGACCGCTTTGAGACGGGCCAGATTAGAGTCGGACTCTTGTATCGGAAGGGCGTCCATGTCCGCCCTGAGCACGATGGCGCTACCCTTCGATGCGGAACCTTCCAGAGTGGCTATGATGCCGTACTTGCCCACAATCTCGTAGGGAACGCCAATGGATTCCAACTCCGCAGCTACGAGCGATGATGTGCGCTCTTCTTCTCCGCTCGGTTCGGGATACCGATGAAGGTCTCGACGAAGAGTGATTGCATAGCGCTCGTGCTTCTCTGCAAGCTGTCTTGCGTTCATTGACATTTCCACCTCGATGCTTGCGCTCGACGCTCTTGTATTCAGGGCTTGCCCCGGGCCTCCTCCGCACGCCCAGCGGCATGAGCCGGCGTCCGGTACGTTGAGTTCCAATTTGACACCGAGTTCGAGAATCCTTGTTCGTCGTTCCTTGTTCTGGTCTTGCGTGTTCTGCCCCGTTTGCATATAATAGAACTGCAATTGCACAGCCTTGCGAGCGGATGTAGCCCAGTGGTAGGGCAACGGCTTCCCAAGCCGTGAGTCGCGGGTTCGAATCCCGTCATCCGCTCCATTTCTTTGTACCCCATCGCTGATGGGATCCTTCCTCACTGCGGCAGCCGCCGATGACCATGGCGCTTCGGTAGGCGGCTGGACGCTGTAGGAGACAGGCCTTGGCACTTCAGCACCTCGGTTCCTCGGTTCTCGGTACTCGGTACGGGTGCGTGTAAGTTTTGTAGGCAATAGCAGTTGGAAAGGCTGGTGAACATTCCTAGACGGGATAGTGGGTGGGAAAAAAGAAGCGCAGGTTCTATCGGAAGAGATAGGCGCTCAGATGGACTAAGTA
>DHON01000027.1 GCA_002409965.1 Firmicutes bacterium UBA5389 | reverse complement strand
CTGGATTTGCTTAAGGTCGGGCCTTCTGTCCTTGCTGTACCCAAGCACCACTTCGATGGCATTTTCGCAGTCTTGGTTCTCATACTCTCCATACACCGACAGGCTCGTCGTATCGAAGTGACTCGAACCCACCGTAACGTCATGCTCTTCGGTGATCACGGACACTGATAGTCTTCCCGTCACTGAACAACCCGTCCCAATCTTCTGCACAGTCCGCCGCGAGCACGAGGCTTGCGTGTACGCCGGCTCACCGTCTCCCGAACAGATCCCGCAAGTTCACCTGTTGCCAGCCCGCGAAGTCGAGGGCGCGAACCCACAGGGTGAGCTGCTCGGGAAGGGCGATCACTTGGTAGACTGTGCCGGGGTGTACAGCGCCGCCGTCATAGACGCCTATATCCAGGAGTTCCTTCATGCTCTCGACATCGAGCTTGCCGCGGAACCTATCGGAGTTGGCAAGCCTGATGAGGTTGCGGTAGCGCGGATCGAGATCCTCCGGACGGGGGTCGGTCACCTTGCCCGCCCAGTCCTCGGGATACGGCGGCACGAAGCTGTTGTAGGCCGCCAGAACCCCCTCCTGGTCGCCTCTTCTCACGCGGGCGCTAAAAGTCGCCCTTTCCGCCGATACGCACTCTTCGGCATCAGCGATCTGGATAATGTACGCGAGATCAGCGGGCGTCTGCACCAGATAAGACGATGCCTCCTCGAGGGTGCTAGATTCGTTTAGGGCCGTTGCCAGCAACGATGTGGTGTTCTCCCGCTCTTCCATGTAGCCGGGATCAGAATAGGCTCCATTGTTGAGCTCAATGAACAGGCCGAGCTCGTTCATGCCGGTCTCAAGATACACATCGCCGAGGGGGTGCACGTTCGCGAAAGCGTTCCCTGAATCAGGGTTGAACACGACAACGGATAGATACTTCATGTACGGCAGCAAAGCCTGCCTATCGATGTCCCAGTTCCTCCCGAACACGAGGGCGCCGTTGGGCGTATACCCATCCCAGGCTGCAATGGCGCTGCATGCGCTGGGCGGCGCACCGCCCAGGGCCACGGTTGACAGCATGACTATTCCGGCATCGAGACGCGAGACCTCATCCTGGTTGAGACCCGATGTCTCGGCTATGCCTCCTAGCAGCTCCTTGAGGTTTTCGCTGAGTGTTCCTGTCCAGGAATCCGCGAACTCCTGCTGGCTGGAGACTGGCATTCCGCGCCGCGCTATATCGTCTGTGATCTCGGCGAGGAACCGGCGCAGTTCGTCTCCCACGAGCCCTCCGTACTGTCGCCCCATCGCCCGCCAGGCGCCATTCAGGTTGAGCACCCAGTAAGCGCCGTCGCCGGTCTTGTATGCTCTACCCCCTTCGTAGCTCGCGTATTCAACGAGCTGGACTCCGGTTTCCTCGGCGCCGCAACGCAGGGTCAAACCCGCCGCAGCGACCAGAACGGCCAGAACTACTATCATAGGAGCAAAGCTGCGGTTCTCACGTATCTGCCTAGTGCCCATTCCGGTCCTACCTCCAATCACGTCGCGTCATTCGGCCGGGCCGGTTGCGCCCGCCGAGCCTGCGGCGAACACCGCGGATACGAACAGCATGATTGCGGCCAGTGACAGCGACAGTGGGATCCTCGGAGCAGTCTGGGCGCTTGCGGCAGATCACAAGGACTCTGCGTTCGTCGCTGGAGCTCTGAGCCTCTTTCGCGAGATGATGTGATTGCATATATCGATCATCGCCTCGATGCTGGTCTGCAGATTGTGCTTGGCTGAGTCAATGCTCCGAAAGTCAGCGAGAAAAGCGTCCCTATCCATTCGCGCCAGCTCCTCAAGCTTTGAGAGCGAATCCGTGACAACCTGGAGCTTACGCAGAACTCTCGACTCATCGATCATGGAGGTAGTCCTCCTTCAACCCCGATTTCAGATCGCTCAAGAAGGTCCTCATGTATATGCCATAGTCCTTGTGGACCGACAGAACCTTCTCGATGAAATCCGATGTCTTCAGAGGATCGCGATCCAGGATGATCTCGCCTTCTGATATGACTGCGTGCTGCAGATCATTGCGCGCCGAATTGAGGACGAGCAGATCCACATCATCTCTTCCAAGCGCCGCTGCTACATCAGCCGACAGCGACAGCTCGTCCACAAGAGAGATACCGCCATCGACGAGAACGGCAATGTCGATATCGCTCATGGCAGTGGCCCATTCTGTACCTGCGGAGCCAAAAAGATAGGCTGCCACAACCCGACTGTGCCTCGTGAGAACAGGCACTACCGCCTCCTTGATTCGCCCGACAACCTCCCGTTCGCGCATACAGGCCACCTCCCCGAACCAGCGCAGTGGTCACTCATTGGTTCCTTGTTCCTATGCCCTCATTCTATCAGTCCCTGGGCTGGCTGACCATGCGCGCGAGAATCGTCACGTCGGTCCGGCGGGACGGGGTTCCTGGGCATGAACCTGTGCGTTACCTCGACCCAGAACCGCCGGCCAACGAGGTTGGGACAGCCGTCTGGTCCAGGGACTTCGCGTTACCACGTACCTCGGCTTTCTCGAAATCGGAGATGAAGTCTTCCAGATTGGGCCCTGAAGTGTACCCCAGAAGAGAATCCCAGAAAGTGTTCATTGTGTCCCTCCCTGCTATTCCCTTCGCACCGCTATGACCGAATTCCCGATCTGAAACGGTTCGTCAGAGTCAACTGCAGAAGCCAGGTGCGTCACGGGAAATCTCCATGTCATGGATATTCGCATTAGCGCCGATGCCTTTATCACCCATTATGGCATTCTTTCGACTTTCACGAAGGAGATGTAGGCATTCCCCGAGTATAGGGTCGGAAGGGGACTGTGCACTTTCACTTGTTGGGCCGGTTCAAACGCTCTCGTCCGGAACCGGCAGGCACGGACGATTGGTTGCAGAGCAGAATGGAGGCAGTGGTGATGAACAACCACGTCGAGACACTGGCGCATGCGGCAGCCGTGGCGAGATCTCTTGCCATGTGCGCCCCGCACATGAAGACTCAGAGTGTGCGCGAGCGTTTCGCCGAGCTCGGGGAGCGCCGTGCGGGCCTCGTGGCCATAGGCAGGGGGCCCGGCGGCGTAGAGATTGTGGCCAGGCCCATCAAGGATACCATGCGCGAAGTGGGCCAGATGCTCGATGGGCTTATCAGATCATGCAAACATTGACGGCATGACGCTTGCCGGCAGCCCGCGCCTCTCCATGGTAGAGAAGCGCCCAGGGCAGCGGCAGCAATCTGTCCGCGACCATGCCGAACCTTGTACTAGACGGGACCAATGCCAGGGCCTGCAGCGGCCAATTATGCCCTGCTCATTCGCCCCGTAGGCAATTGCAGTAGGCGCATCTGGATCTCAGAGAGCAATCATCACATAGGGGATCTGTTGTGCGGCAGACGTTCGCCTCGCGCTTGTGCGCCATCCCGAGTGATGCAAGAACCGCATCGACGTAGGCAATAGGCACATCAGCCGCGTCCGCCATCAGCCTGCCGATTCGGACAGCGGTCCGGTATGACCCTTCGCCTTGCGTCTCCACAAGACCTAACCTGTAGAGCAGGCGCATTATGTGGCTGACCGGCTTGATGAAGCCGAACCCGTAGTCCGTCAGGAAATGCTTTGTTGAAGCCGGGCCAATCTGTCAAGGTCATCTGAGACTTCTTCAGGACTGCCCACGCCCTTGGAGAAACCTTCATTGAAGGATAACAAATAGGCGCGGAAAGAGCCATGCCAGCTGATGATAACCTGAAATGACCGCGCGTTTCTGACCACGGCGGTGATCTTAGCTCTGTTCCGGATGAGATCCGGGTTGCCCATGAGCGCATCGATCTGTTCATCGCCGTAAGCTGATACTGTGTTTATGTCCGGAAATGCACCATGGATTGCCTGCAGTTTGGGCTCGACAGTGCTCACCTTGAGCCCCGAAAAGAAGATTACCGAAGCGTGATTTTTGAAGAAACGGTCATCAGTCTCGCCGAAGAAGTAATCCAGAGTGCCGTGGTATGATTGACGTGCATCCTCCCGGTCAGAAAACCATTCTGCACACGATGCAACCGTCTGCTCCGCGAGATCGAAAAGCTGAACCAGGTATTCGTTGTGAGAAACTTCAGAGAGGACGAGCCGGAAGGAGCTGACGTGGGAATCAAATGCCTCATCGCGAGCGATCCAAATGTACATGGATCTACAGTGGTGAGGCTGTACGAGATGCGCTGCAAAGTGGAAGGGTATCACCGCTCAGCCAAGCAGGATCTGGGACTCGGCGACTACCAGGGACGAAAACTTCGAGGCATCATAGCCCATCTGGTATCGGTCGCCCTCGCGCACATGCTTGTAGTGTTCATGAAGGCATGCCCGCCAAGGTTGAAAGGTGCCTCCACCGGGCAACTCGTCCACGACTTCATATGTACACCGTGCCGCGTGAACAACAGCAGGGCGGGGCTAACCGTTCTATTTGAAAGGGCTCTGCCATAGTCGAAGGCTATACGGCATTACCAGATGGCTCGAGCTGGCTAGTTTGGCATCTCAACCGAAGAAGTCTTGATATAATGGGAGATAAAAATGATAGATGAAAAAAGGACAAACACCAAAGTGAGAGCCATGTTGAGTTCCCTTGTATTTTCGATTGTTTTGATGATTTTTCCCGTAGCATCCGGCGTGATTGTAGCTGTGAATGATATGGACGCCATACAAAGTTATTGGCTGCAAGGTGTTTCTATGATGTTATCCATATCAGTACCTGCAATCTTCATGTGGATTACAAATATGAGACCTGCCCAAATCGGTTTTATCGGAGTTGAAAAAGGCAGTGTGAAAACAGTACTATATTTTGTACCGGTAATTGCAGCAAAAATAGGGTTTCTCTTTTACGGAATAAATCATGACATACATACTATTATGGCTTTGGCATTTTTCACAATCGCAATTGGATTGTCAGAAGAATTCTATTTCAGGGGAATTATACTGAGAACACTGAGGATTTGTTTTACAATCAAACAAACAGTCATCTTGTCTTCTGTGTTCTTTGCAGCCATGCATGCTTCTCAAGCGTTTTCAGGAGCAGCAATTTTCATGGTTGCACTTACCATAATTAACGCATTGCTGTTTGGTATTGTCGCTTCGGAAATTGTGGTGTTAACCAAAAGCATCATATCCGTAATTATATGGCATATGTTATATAACTTTGTCAATTGGGTTGCATTAATCCAAGGAACGATAGAAGTGGTTTTGATAATCATCCAATCGGTAATCATGATTACATATGCAATCTATTTGTGGACCAAGTTGCCTGATAAACAGGACTGCCCATTGTAAACATTATTGGCATGTTTCTGCGAACATAAGTATTTGGTTGGAAAGTAGAACAAACGGTTTATATGTTTCCGCCTACCGATAATGACAAAAATGCCGTGGATATGTTCCCGAGAACGGACGGTTCGAAAGACATTCATGTCCCTGCTCACGGTAATTGACAGTATGTTAAGGAGTTCTGGCTGAGTTGTACGGCCTCGTGGGACGAGAACTGAAGTGCCATTCTGGGCTGCATAGCCCCTTGTTTGAAGCATCGCTAATCGGCTAGGCTTTGCGCGATTGTTCTCCCATCGATTGAACGTGGCGAGACTCGCACTTAAGTCGCGAGCTAATATCTCCTACGACATGTTCAGTTCCTTGCGGATGGACTTCAGTATTTCGTAAATCATCATAGTTACGCCACCTCCGTGTACAGGAAACCATAATGCATGCTATGTCCCGATGCAAAGGAGCTCGGAGAAAAGCGAGGCATGAAATCCGCAGAATTCTCCTACCGAGCCAATGATGTGGCCAGATTCGCCGTGTTTGGGTCCCCTGCGAGGGGCGTTTGCGTTGCCCTGGGAGATCGCCTTGGCCATTCCGGTCACTCCCAGGGTGTCGACCGCGGCATGGCCGTCCACCCCGTCGACATATGTCCGGGCGAGCTTGTTGCGGTCGAAGCTATCTTGCGGCGTTGCCGTCAAGTCCCATTCGTTCGCCCTACCGGCCATGATAGTAGACGCACAACGTGAACAACCGGCTTGATGAGGTTGAACCCGTAGTCCGCAAGGAAGTGCCCAGTCGTGGCCGGACCGAGGTAGGCCGGATATATTGGCATAGATATCATTCGACTAGGGCATCCCATCTGTGGAGGTGAGTCATATGGTTGATGAGATAGGAAACCGCGACTTGGTTGCCGGCACGACGTGGGCCTTCTTGAGGCCTGGTTGGTGGACCCTGCATGTGGTTGCCATCGTGGGTATCTTCTGGCTTGGACGCGTTCTGTGGCCGAGGTAGTTGAGTGGCACTCAGGAACACGGTCTGTTCATTGGCTCAACAGATATGTCGCGCGAACGAGGCAGGGGCGGTCGTCTGCACGACTCGCCCATAAGGTTCGCATGGATACGACCATACCCCAATGACCTGCTGAAGCGGGCTGTGTGTAAGCTGAACAGCTCGTCTTCAAGGCCTCCTCCAAGGGGTGAGAAGAAGATACGCGAACACGCACCGGCATGAGCTTCACCTCTGATTTGATCTGCTTATGGTTCGTCTTGCCCCCGGCGGAGCAGGCGTAATCCGCTATGATGCACTTGGTTCCTTCCACTTTTGCATCTTCGCCAGGCAATCAAGGTCGCGGCAGATCTCGAAATCGATCTCCGCTGAGCGGGGAACTCCCAGGAAAACGGGGCACGCCGTCCGGGGTTCGTGAGGTGCGTGTAAGAATTGTGTCCGCAATTTCACCGACCTTACAGGCAGCGCGCTGCATCGCATACGCCGACGCGACCGTTGGCTCGATTTCTGCCTGTGCATGTTGGAAGGCCTCTCCGTACGCGAAACCGCTGGATCGGCAGGCGCAAGGGCCGCTTCAATACCTCCGACCGCCTCGATCCCGGCCCGCTCTACCACGTGCGGAACGCCAGGCGCGTGGTTTGCGATTTCCGCTGCTGGCTGAAGCCGTTCCGAGGAGTCGCAACGAAACACCTGCTCCGATACTTCTCCTGGTACGTCCGCATAGCCGCTATGGCGCCCACGCACGCGCATGCCGCCGCCAAGCTACTCTTCTTCGAGGCCCTCGCGGCCCATTCCCTGCCCAGGCCGGGGTAGCCCCACCCAAGGCCAGCTAGATCCGGCATCAACCGCGAATTGGGACAGTACATAAGGAACTCAGAGGGAAGGCATTCCTTTCCGTCACGGAAGAAACCGGAACTCGCGCACGCTAGCGGAGGCCAAACAAGATGACGGCCACGGGCCCCCTCAACCGAAAGGCCTTTTAGCTGGCGAAACCGCGACAGCTGGGCAGCACAAGCCCTGGAGCAGGTATAGTGTCAATAATCAGCAGCCGTTTTCAAGATACCGTCACTTTTTGAGTACATCGATTTCGAAGGGCCGCCTGACCGCCTCCAAATCACGAAAATCGGGAGCTATCCGGCGAGTTTGGGCAGTGAAGCAGGCGGGCGGGCCGACATAATATCCCACATCATGGCCCTATGTGGTAACAGCACGGAGGCTATGGCACATTGTGCCATAGCCTCCCCAATAACTTGGCGGCATCTGGCCCCGAGGGCTCCTTTTGCGGGGTCGATTCGCCCCCCGGGCCCCCGCCCCAAATCGATGTACTCAGAATCTGCGTTTTTCGCCGGAACTAGGAGCCTGTGCGAGTAATATC
>DHON01000018.1 GCA_002409965.1 Firmicutes bacterium UBA5389 | reverse complement strand
AGGCCCGACCTTAAGCAAATCCAGTTCGGCATAGGCGTGACCCGCGAAGGAGTCCTAAACTACGGCGAGGTTCTATCGGGCAACTCTACAGTTCGCTCGTTACGGACGAGAACCTGAAAGAGGCAGGCAATCAGGTTAAGTTCATCTCGCGGATGCCGGCTACCTGCGGTTTGGTGGCTGAAACCATCAAGAAAGCCTGGGACTTGGACCTCTGGGAACCCGCGGGCTCTTATGCTTCCCGCAAGGAAGCGGCGGAGTATTGGGTCTACGAGACTGTTCACAGAATAGGCGAAATAGACTACCGGCTCATCGCCGTGCGCTCGTCCAGCCTGGACTCGCGTAAGGAGAAGTCCATAATGAAGCGGGTGGAGAAGGCTCGGGCCGCCATTGCCGAAGAAGCCAAGGAACTCGCCCGCAGAGACGACAGTGTACAGGGCGTTGGTCACAATAGACGGGATATACCAAGCCCAAGTAGAGCAGGCTCGTGAACGCGAGAGTTGCTTCGTCTTGATAACCAACCTAATGGACGCAGACAAGCATCCGGCTAGCAGCATACCGGGGGAGTACAAGCAGCAGTCGAGGGTGGAAGCGAGATTCAGCTTCCTCAAGAGCCCATACCTACTCGGACAGGTCTTCCTCAAGAAGCAAAGCCGCATAGAGGCGCTGGGATACGTACTGCTGATGGCGTTGTTCATAGCCACTCTACTGGAAAGGAGAGTGCGCAACAACCTTGAAGCCGAGGGCACGCCCATCATGATACCTGGCAAGCGAAACACAATGAGACCCACGGCCCGGATGATCCTCGACATGCTCGACACAGTTCAAGTAGCGCATGTAGAACACGAAGGGATCGTACGCCGCGTCTGGGTGGATTCGAACATGGGTTCGACATACCGCGACTCCTTCGGCTCGCGGGCTTTGCGGCCGATATCTACACAGACCCTTCGCTTACACGGTTGTCGGGTCCGTCCCCAAATGCGCAGATGGGAACATCTACATGCGGAACGTGAGATGCTACATTATAGCGTCATCGCGGATCCGGTCGCTGTTCGATAGTTCACCACGCGCCGCTTGTTCTCTTGATGTCGCCTTACAGCAACTCTCCGTCTATCCGCCGCTGCCCTCTCAGGGCCCTACGGCTTGCACACCTTGCACGGCCTGTAGCCCTTGTCTATCGCCTCTGGTCGGCTTGCGAACACTCGCAGATTCGCGGGCTTGATGCTGGCGGCATGCGTGCACCATGGGTAGTGGAACACGTCCGAGTTCCTACTTCCGTAGTACTTCCGGCCAGTCCCGCCAGCCGGCGCTGGCGCTGGAGCGGTAGCCGCCGCTTTGTTCCCATCACCTTGCCCGGTCTCAACCTGCCAGCTCTCTTCATCGGTCTTGACGCTGACGGTGCTATCAAGGTCAGTCCGGTAGACCTTCGCGCCTGACGCCTTGAGCCTTGCGAGAACGCTTGCCGCAGGGTGGCCGTAGCTATTGCCCGCGCCCGCCGAGATGATAGCTATTGCCGGCCTCAAAACGGCCAGGAACGCCGAGGTCGTGGAAGTGCCGCTCCCGTGGTGCGCTACCTTGAGGACCACAGCCGGAGACAGTAGCTTCCTAGAAACCAGCGCCTGCTCTGTGCTCGCTTCAATGTCTCCCGCTAGCAGCGCGGAGAACTTGCCGTAGATCACGCGCACTACGATAGAACAGTCATTGAGGTTGTCCGAGAGCTTCTCATCAGGCCAGAGGATCTTGACCATCGCCGGGCCCAGGGAGAACGAAGATCCGGTTCGTCCAAGCGCGAAGGGTATGTCTTTCGCCAGGATCTTCTCCAGATACCCCTCATATGTCTTGGAGGCATGGACCCTGCCGGAGTCGATGACCCTGCCCACCGGGATCTCATCGAGCACGCCGGCAAGGCCTCCTATGTGGTCGGCATGCGGATGTGTGCTTACTAGAACATCGAGCCTGTCGACGCCGGCCTTCCTGATCGCTTCAAGGACTCTTCCGGAGGCGTCAGCCGGTCCTCCGTCGACTAGCATGGCATGGCCGTCGGATGTGGAAATGAGGATCGAGTCTCCTTGGCCGATGTCTATCACCGAGAGGGTGAGCAGGATCGAACCCGCTGGCTATTCGCTGCCGAAAGCGCCTGCTCCAAAGATGAAGGATCGCGGACAATGCCGCGAACAACCCTCGCATTCTTCTCGTCTGCATTTCGCGCACCATCTCTTGAACGCAGGTGGCCACAGGCGACAAACCGTAACGTACAGCAATGCTTTGCCTGCGCCAGCCTCATCCCTCCGAGATTCCTGATCTCGCTGGTTCTGTCTCATTCCCCGTTCTGAAGGCGCGAAACGTACGCTTTGCCACAGAATAGGCCCCGAAAGAGCCCCCCGAGGCCGCCTACACCTGCCCTCCAGTGTGTTGCTGCGCGCCCGAGGGGCAAAAGGCCAATGCTATAGGATCTGCAATACTGCTCACCAGGGTTCCTCTCGGACAGAGCGAAATTGACACCATGATGAAGCAGTCGCAGGACGTGCTTGCTTGGTATGACAATATGCAAAATCCCGTGCCTACTTGGTATCTCAAGGACTTGGAGGTGACACAATGAGCAAGCCATACGGCATAATCCTACTCGGTGCGAATGGAAGCGGCAAGTCTACTCTTGGCCGTGAGCTTGCTTGTGCGTTGAGTTTTGCCCATTTTGATGTGGAGGATTACTGGTTTTATAAAACCGACATACCGTACACAGCCATTCGACCACAGGACGAACGAAATGAGATGCTGCTTTCAGATATGAAGAAACACGGCTCATTCGTGGTTTCCGGCGACATTTCAGGCTGGAGCGATGAATTTCTGACGATGTTCGACCTCGTAGTCTTTCTTACAGCACCCACAGAGACTCGCATGAAGCGCATCGAAAACAGAGAATATGCACGGTGGGGCGACCGAGTGCTTGAGGGCGGCGATATGTACGAGTCACAGAGAAAATTCAGAGAGTTTGCCGCTACACGGGATGTCGGCTTGCTTGAACAAGCGGCTTCATTGTATTTGTGTCCCATCCTTCGAGTTGATGGAACAAAGCCGCTTTCCGAATTGGTACATGATACTGAGCAGGCACTCCTGCCCTCATTTCCAGCCGAACTAACTGCCATCCTTTCCGGCTATACTTGCACCAAAGACCGCATCGTCTGTTCTTCGTCGAAAGTATTTCGCTATGAACGAAATAAAGACGTGCTGTACTTGAAAATTACACAGGTTTCCAATGAAATCCGTACAGAGAAAGATTTGCTCATTTGGCTTAAGGATAAAGTGCCAGTCCCGAATGTTCTATATTACGGTGAAACGGACGGTTATGCCTTTCTGCTCATGACGAAGGCGGTTGGCTTTATGGCTTGTGATTCTCCTGATGATAAGGTTCATGAGCCTATCAAACAGACTGTTAAGCTTTTGGCAGAGGGCTTGCTTATGTTGCAAGCTGTGGATATTCAGGAATGTCCGTTTAAAAATACACTTGACCATAAGCTAAAAGAGGCTTTGTATAATATTGAGCATGGTTTAGTTGATATGGACAATTTCGAGGAAGGCAATGATTTCGATACGCCGATGGAATTGTATCAGTGGCTGATTGGAGACTAGCCAGCTCGAGCCATCCGGTAATGCCGTATAGCCTTCGAGTATGGCAGAGCCCTTTCAAATAGAACGGTTGGCCCCGCCCTGCTGTTGTTCACGCGGCACGGTGTACATATGAAGTCGCGGACGAGTTGCCCGGTGGAGGCACCTTTCAACCTTGGCAGGCATGCCTTCATGAACACTACAAGTATGTGCGCTAGGGCGACCGATACCAGATGGGCTATGATGCCTCGAAGTTCTCGTCCCTGGTAGTCGCCGAGTCCCAGATCCTGCTTGGCTGAGTGGTGATACTCTTCCACTTTGGCACTCTGGATTACTTCTTCGGCGAGACTGATGACCGTTTCTTCAAAAATCACGCTTCGGTAATCTTCTTTTCGGGACTCAAGGTGAGCACTGTCGAGCCCAGACTGCAGGCAATCCATGGTGCATTTCCGGACATAAACACAGTGTCAGCTTACGGCGATAAACAGATCGATGCGCTCATGGGCGACCCGGATCTCATCCGAAACAGAGCTAAGATCACCGCCGTGGTCAGAAACGCGCGGTCATTTCAGGCTATCATCAGCCGGCATGGTTCCTTCCGCGCTTATCTTCGGTCATTCGACGAAGGCTTCCCCGAGGGCGCGGGCGATTCCGCGAGAATCCTAGATGACCTCGACAGGCTGCAAGCTGACCTGATGAACCGTCTTGCCTATTTCGGTCCGGCCACGACCAGGCACTTCCTTATGGACTACGGGTTCAGCTTCATCAAGCCGGATGTTCATGTAATGCGTGTGCTTCACAGACTGGGTCTAGTCAGGACAACGTGTGAGGGGTCATATCGGGATGCCGTTCGAATAGGAAGGCTCATTGCCGATGCGGTTGATGTACCCATTCGGTATGTCGACACTGTTCTCGTCTCATTGGGGATGACGAGCGAGGCGAACGTATGCCGCAAAACGGATCCCTTATGCGACGATTGCCTGCTTAGATCCAGATGCGCTTACTACCATGGTCTGTAGGGCGAACGAATGATACATACACTACGTCCTGGTCGGTAAAGGGTTTGTATGACTCCGATTTGGTCTACGTGGCCGACTCCGCTGTAGTGACCAGAAGCAACCTCGATCTCATCGCGGATAAGGGCATAAGATTCATCTCCAGGTTGTCTGCAACGTTCATACAGGAACAGGAGGTCAAGGATAGGGCCTGGTCGGAAGGGGGCTGGATCAATGCCGGCGCTCTGACGCAGAACCCCAAGCGCGACTCAGCGTTCTACAAGCACAGAGAGTACATCATAGATATCGCAACCAAGACCGCCGTTCGCCTCTACAGGCTCATCGTCGTGCATTCGTCGAGCCTCGACAAGAGAAAGGCGAAGGTAGAGTTCGCATGTGAACCTGTTGCCGGAGCGGCGCTTGAGAAAGTCAAAGGCGAAAATCGTGATACCCTCTACGTGATCACGGGGGACGTACACAATGCGCATGGCTGACAAAGCCATGTATCTGGCCAAACAAGGCGGAGGAAACACAGTACGATCGGCTGCCCATTTGTGACAGCCAACCCTAATGCATGACCAGATAGGCCCAGGACCCGGAGGGAATCGTCGTTGCGGTTGCTGTTCGGCGCTTGGCCGAAGTTCTAGCACTGTGTCCGGAAGAGGAGGAATTGGCCGAGGATCCCGCACGTGAAGTCGTCCGCCATGTCAAGAAGAAGCTGCTCGCCCACATCGTAGAAGGCTATATCGGACTTGTAGTCCTTGTTGAGCCTGGCGACTGCCTGAGACTTGACCAGGGACAGATGCCCATGCCACATTCTCATCATTGCCTCTTTGGACCAGTAGGGGTTGATCTGATTTAGGAACGCCGCTATGTCATCGGCATTGGCGTACCATCTTTTCTCGGCGTCTGCGGCGTCAGCACTGTTGCCGGCTTTTGCCGCTTTGACCAGCTCGGCGGCTATGACCAGATGGTCCCTGATCAGGCTGCTTAGCATATCAGCGACGCCGTCGCCATACAGAGGCCTGAACACTGCAGCAATGTCTTCAGGGTTGCGAAGCAGGCGTTCTGTGGTCTGTCTCTCATCGGGCAGGCCCTCGGCAATGCTGATGATGGTCTGTCTGGTCCAGGTCGCATGCTGCTCCCAGAGCATCCTCATAACGTTATTGAGCTGGCAGTTACCTGCCGCTAGGGGGCACTTGGCCATCTGACTCACTCCCTGCATGAATCGTGCCACAACACAGTATGCTAGTGAGCGTCGAATAGCCCCCGTCTCTCGCTCATAAACCACCCCAGGCGGGCGATGGGGAGCGTATATCTGGTGTCCTTCCTTCGCCATCTGGAAGCACATCATCCTCCGTTGATGGCCATTCGGGAGCGAGGTGCGGTAGACCGGGGCGATCTTGCGTGTGCGTGGTCAGCACGTCCAGGAACTGATAGAACGAAGGCCCAGGAACAAGGAACCAGTGAGTGGCCACTGAGCTAGTTCGGGAGGTGGCCTGTGTGCGCGAACAGGACGTTGTCGAGCGAATCAAGGAGGCAGTAGTGCCTGTTCTCACGAAGCATGGCCGGGTTGTGGCAGCTTATCTCTTTGGCTCCGCAGGTACAGAACGGGCCACTGCCATGAGCGATGTCGACATTGCCGTCCTCACCGACGGCGACATCTCTCTTCTGGATGAGCTGTCGCTATCGGCTGACGTGGCGGTGGCGCTCGGGAGAGAGGACGTGGATCTGCTCGTCCTCAATTCCGCTCGCAATGATCTGCAGCATGCAATCACATCATCTCGCGCAAGAGGCTCAGGGTTCCGGCGACGAACGTAGAGTCATTTGAGATTGTTAGTGAGGCCGGGCTGCTGCCAGCCGATGCCTTGCCGGTGTACAGATCGATGGCTCGATTTCGGAATCGTATTGTCCACATGTATGATGAAGTAGACGATAGCCAGGTTTACGAGATACTCCAGGCTCGGCTCGGCGACATCAGGGATTTCGTGCGGTCCATTGTCAGCATCTGCTGATCCCAGGTTGAACGGGATCACTCCCGGCCTGAGGGTTTCGGTTTTGCTTCAGCCGGCTTGCTCATGAACCATCCCAGGCAGGCGATATTAAGGATAGCCGTCACAACGTGGTCCGCCACCAGCGCCCAGACTGCTCCGAGGATCCCCCAGGCCGGCTTGGGCACAAGCGTGCATATTAGAATGCATCGAGTGAGATTGCCGGCGAAGACACTGATTGTGTCCGACCCTACGTGGCCTAGGAGCCTGTGCGAGTAAT
>DHON01000041.1 GCA_002409965.1 Firmicutes bacterium UBA5389 | reverse complement strand
AGAGTTACTCTCACAGGCTCCTAGATGAGATCTCGCTCTTCCTGGACGGATTCCCCAATCTCCGAGTACTCCCGGTTGGTCGCGAAGTGGCTGCAGAGGCGGCCCGAATTCGCGCTGTTACCGGGCTTGGCGTAGCCGATTCGATCATTGCGGCGACCGCAGTCGTCGAAGGGTTCGACTGCATAGTTGGCAACGACAGAGAATGCGCGAAACGATTCGCTGATACTCCCTATCTCCTGCTCGATGACTTCGCGTAGGAGACGGCGTGTGTTGTGCAGTTCGCCCTGCAGACTGGGGCGCTCTCGCTACTCGCCATTGCCGCAAAGGCCCGTTGTGCTAGAGTCAGTCAGTCTGCTTAACCAGATACCGTCGCATGAACTTCAGTGTGCGCTCCAGTGCGCAATCCGGGTGAACCCAGAAGTCAGGGAAGTAGCCCATCCCATCCACATTCGTGAAATCGCCAGTGAACCTAAGGGCTGTAGGTACTGATAGTGTCACGCCAGAATAAGGCAGACTGACCAGTCCGGGTGTCCCCGTCAAGCATAGTCCTTTCGTGTTGACACCTATGAGCACCACATTGTCCATCTGGCGCAGGCACTGAACGAAGGATTCACCTGCGGAGGCTGTATCTCGATCAACGAGCACAGCGATGAACGGATCACTGGCGGCGCGAACAGCTCCGGTTTGGCGAACCTCGCTCCAGCCGGGACTTGCCGTACTACGCTGAAGCTCGCACATTCTGGTGTAATAGGCGGCTAGGCTCGAACCTGGCTCCTCCTGCAGCAATCTTGCGTTCAGAGTCAGTCTGATGGCCACATCTGTGAGCAGATCAACCCGAACCGACTGGGGCGTTGGATAGGTAAGAGCAAAACGCAATAGCCAGGAAAACACATACTGCTCATTTCCGCCGCTGTTGCCCCGAAGATCAATGACAATGGCTTCTTGCTCCCACAACCTCTCCGCGTCTGCAAGCATTCTATCGAGGAGTGGCTTGTTCCTCGGCGTTGGGGTGAAACTCCGGATAGCGACGATCGGAATCCCATCCACTTCATCCAGCGCGTAAGCGGGGCCGCCTGGTCTGGATGCGACCGCAGCGCTGAGTGATGCGTTCTGCGACTCGCCGTCTGAAAACTCCATACTGAGGGTAGTGCCATCCAGATGCTCCGAGCTGACAACGCCGGGGATGTACTTGATGATGCCGTCCTTGTCTATGGACGACCGCATGTACGCGCTAGGATCGACTCCATCGACCGAGATCAGCCTCCTGGAGTTGAGGGAATCAGCGATGTAGAAGCCATCTTGATCAAGATCGAACTCGCAGGAGTAGTCTGCCCAGTACTGATAGTCTTTGCACAGTATCAGGCTCTCGACGCCAAAGTGACCGTCTTGCACAAATCCGAGGCGCCTGCAGATCAGATCAAGATACTCAGCAACGGGCACAGCTTGGCGATAGCGCTGCAAGTCCTGCAACATCCCTTCGCGCGCCCTGGAGAAAGCCTCGTCACCGCCGAAGTACTGGTACCCCGCGTATCCATACTTTATCAGGCTGAACAGAAGGTTGATCTCTTCAGCAGCCTCTTCGACGCCGAGAAAATCCGGTCTAGTGTGCTCACCGGGCAACTTCACCACGATCCGTTCTGGCTGCAGGCCGCCGGCGAGATCAGTGTACTTGTACAGTTGCTCATCGAGATACTTCACAAGCTGGGCTTCTGACAGACCCGCGCTCGTCCGTCGGTTCGCCTCCACAATGGCCTTCACATCAGACTGAAGCACAAGCCGCGCATTAGCCTGGGCAGATGGACTCCATGACCACAACATGAGGATTACGCACGCTATTGAACCCCACTGTGAGCTGCCGATACCCTTCATCAGCGTGTTCCTCCGTCTATGCTATCGGTGCCTAGTCGCGCGGACTCGCCCAGCTCGACAGCGTTCTCTCCGTTGTCCTTGCGCCAGGGATGGGCTCCGTGCATTTCGCTGAACGCCATCACTGATGCATCTAGATATGACAGACCCCAGCGACAGTGCGGCCGTCCATTCCTCATCCACTTATAGGCACAGCCGCCTCGGCAGTAAGGAAGCATAATGCACTCGCGGCATTCTTCAACACTAAATGGGTCCAAACTGGTCCATCTCTGCAACACGGGCGAAACCTGCATTACCTCGTCCTGTACTGATCCCACAGACTCCTCTACGACGCCCAGGGCCTCAACGCACTTGTACAGCCGTCCAGCCGGGTCAATGGCGAACGATTTCGGTCGCCTCGCCATGCATACATCTAGTGGACTCGGGACTCTGGGGAACAGACCCGGGCGTTGCTGGCGCGCCTCATACCAAGAGCTATAGAAGTCTGTGAAAGTAGACTCTGACATGCAATGTCGATATCCACAATGCGGCTCCGTTCTGGCGATGTAGAACATGGACCTCCCGGTGCCCAGGACTCCCTGCCTGACTAGATCTTCATGCAGGAGCCCCAATCTGGAAGCGTTTAGCTGATCCACGTTTGATCGGATAACAATGCGCATCGGCGTTGATGCGGCATACCTGAGATTGTCCATTATCTTGTGGAAGCTTCCGCCTCCTTGCAGCAAGCAACGCCTTGAGTCATGGTCCTCCTGAGGTCCGTCAAGCGTCACCTGTACAGCCTCAATGCCCAGATCAACCAGTTCATCCGTAACACTCGGCACCATCAGGTATCCATTGGTGGCCAGCATAGACATAAAGCGTATGCGCCTGTCGCGCGCGAAGTTAACGATCTCGCTCGTGATGCTGCGGACGACATCCATTGCCAGCAAGGGTTCACCGCCAAACCAACTGAGCGAAATTGAGGATACATCGCTTGAGAGCCTCTTGATAAAGTCGGTCGTCTGCTGCAATACCTCATCGCCCATGGTTGCATCATCACGCTGCTCAGACTGAAAGCAGTACGTGCAGGCGAAATTGCATTTCATAGTCGGCGCCACTACGATGTTGGCAGCAGTACCACTGTACCATAGGCAGTAGGTATCAAATGCAACTCGCGATACCTCATCAAGGTCGGTCGAGACAACGAATCCTCCCGTGCGTAACTGGCTAACAATGGAGTCCGGCAGACCTGAAACATCTCCATCTGTCAATGCTTTTCCGATACCCAAGTCTACTCGGGCCAGCGCACCAGTTGCGGTATTGAACAGAAGCACATTGGCATGATCGCGTATCGGAACGATGCGGTTGTACCTGGAAGGAACAGGGGTTCCGAATCTCGGCTCAGCAAGACTCATCGATATCACCTTCCTGCGGCTATGCCGTTCACGGGCGCGATGATGGCTATTCCCAATTGCAGCCACACGACAAATGCGCCCTCTTGCCAGCGTCCGCAGTGCGAACTGCTGGGTCCCTCTGGGGGGGCGGTAGCCGGCAGGAGGGCGCTTGCTGCTCCACGCGGATCGGTCGTTCGCATCAGTCACCCTGCAGCCTTGTTGGCTGGATGGTACACCAGCATGACATAGAATCGGCAGCTTCTCGCCACGATGTCTCGCGCGCAGACTACCGTGGTGATCCGGTGTTTTCTGCAATCGCGCCGAGCGACCTCTTGGGCGATGCTGGCGCAGGCCGATTTCTCCTAATCTGGTGAGTTCGGCATCGTACATGGGCAGAACGTCTTGACGGTTGGGTCTGTTTCCCACCAATAGGGACACGGACTGTACTCCCAGCAGCGGTCTCCTGCCTGGGGAGTGATGCAAGGGGGTCCAACGAATAACGGACCTATCACAGAAGCGCATGGACGAATGACCCACTCAAACAACGTAGACTCACCTCCTCATGGCCCTCGTAATGGATTAACCCGCCTTGTGTTCACGCGCTTTCCCTGACGGCTCACACTCGCATTCTCCATCAGCTTGCATCAAGCCTCAGGCAGCCAGCGCAACCCCGTTGGACGCTCAGGCTTCTATAACAGACGCAAGAGCAGATGCTACAGTCCTTCCCTAGTGGTATGCCTTCGTACAAACCTGATGGATCTTTCCAACGCGCAATCGGGGTGGACCCAGAAATCCGGCAGGAACCCCAGCCCGTCCCTATTGGACGCATCTTCGAGGAGATTCAGCCCTGTAGGCACGGCCATGGCAAGCCCTGAGAACGGCAGCAGACATGCACCCGGGCAGCCAGTGAGTAGCGTCCCGCCGGTGTTGGCGCCTATGAACACTACGTTGTCCATATGGCGCAGGCTGGCCACAAAGTGCTCGGCGGCAGAGGCCATATAGCCATCAGTAATCACCACAATGAGCGGCTCGTTCTTCACGACCGATCTTGCTCCGTGTGACATGTAGCCCCAACCGGGGGATGCGGGATTCGACTGTGCCCTCAAGAACTCACCTGCATCCAGGGGCATCTGCGAGCTACCCGAAAAGAGCTGAAACAGGGGGTTGACCAGAAGCGCCGCGGTATCAGTAACTAGTTGGATCCGGAGCCTGCACGGCTTCGGATCCTCGTACGTAAGTCTCCACAGCCACGAAATCGGATACGTGCCTAATCCTCCACCGTTCGAGCGAAGGTCTAGCATGATCGCTTTTTCATCGCGCAAAGAACCTGCGTCATCGATGAATGCAGCCAAGTCCTCTACAGCGCCGGGTGTGGGCGCAAAGGTTCGGATGGCCACTATCGGCGTCCCGTCCATTTCGCGGAGCTCGTAGGCGGGCCCGCTCAGGGGAGTGGACGTCATGGGGCTGAGTCTTATGGCCTCGGATTGGCCGTCTTCGTACTTCACGTCTATCGAGACTCCGCCATCCTGCAGGCGGCGCATAACGCCGGGCACATACACGATACTCCCATCAACGCTGATAGAAGGCTTAAGATACGCAGACGGATCGCCGCCTTCGATAGAAGCCACGCGTCGAACGCGATCGCAACAGGTAAGCTGAAAGCCTATTTCATCCCTACGGAACTCATGTTGCGGATTCCAAGACAGCACAAAATGGCTACACAACTGCTTGGTGCCGAGTCCAAAGTGCCCGTCCTGTATGAAACCTAACTGGCTGGTCAGTATAGAGTCGTACTCACCAACGGGAATCTGAGTCTGCCAAACGCCTAGTTCCTGGAGTATTCTGCGCTTAGCATTGCCGAACGACACGTCGCCCCCAAAATACTGGTAACCAGCGTACCCATACTTGATCACGCGGAAGACCAGGTCTACCTCGCATGTCGCATGCTCGATGCTGATCACGGATGGAGGCTCGTCATCGCCAGATAGCCCCCATGCCAACTCATCAGATGCCGGTTCGTCTGAGAAGTCCTCATAGCGATACTGCAGCTTGCCTAATGCCGACAGCGTATCGGGATCATACATCTCGGGCCCGGCGGACCGGTTCGCTTCCACGATGGCACGGGCCTCCGCGTCGAGGACCAATCGCTGCCCATGCGCGTGCACCCCCCCGATCAACGCAGCTGCAATAGTCACGCCGACAACTAGTACGAGGCGGGATCTACAACGGCTCATTCGTGTCAGCCTCCCGTTTTCGAGCTCAGCCAACTCCTGACTCATCCTATCTACGCTGTGCTTACTCTGGAAAGACAACGACCGAACAGCGTAGTGCAACGAGAGATCGATGCGCCGATCCTGGTAGTCACATCTGCCCATCTGGTCTGACTACACACCTGGCGCACCATTGGTTCGTCACCGACATGTGCTTTGCTCGCACATGGGTGGCCGTGATGCGCAGCCCCTATCTGGTCATTGGACAGACTCGCTAAGGATTCCGGAAGAACGGAAGACCCGGGAACACACACGTGCACATGTCAGGCAGATGTCGCGCACAGGGTGAATACTGCCAGCAACGTTCGTCGCCATAGGGCGTTATGCAGGGTGGTTCTGGCGCGTAAGTGGGAGCGATTCCGCCCGTCAGCACTACTGGTAGAACCCGCCATTCAACCATGTCTTGCGCACCTCCTCATTCAGGCATGGGTTGCCCTGGATACTCACACGGATGGATTCTGTATCGAACCGCACAATCCGCTTGCGTCTGTGGTCTGGACCCTGTTTATGTGATCAGCTGGGGAGCAAGACAGCCCTCCCAGCAGGCAGTGACTACACAACGGACTGAGGCAGGTCAGGTCACTGCCCATTGCTGCAGATGATTGCGGCATCAAATGAGATTTTCGGCGAGGTCAGGGTATCTCCTATCAAGGGCACTGCAAGGTTTCGTGTCGACACCTACCACATGTCCCGCATTCCGTGCACACGTCATGGCAAGCCCCGAACCCTGTAAACACAGCGATCTCGGATTGAGCTGAGGCGTCTGAGCAGATTATCGCCTCTGTCACGCCAAAGCGTACGCCCGGTAAGCTTGCCCACGTGCGCAGGGCACAGCTGTAAGCTGCACATAACACGGTAGATGACTGCCAGGAACTCTGAAGCGTACATGCAAGGAGTCATGTGGATTCGGGGGAATACCAGTCGTGCGCAGAGCATTACGCCGTTAGCGAAGACTGGCTCAGACATGTCCAAGCGCGTGCTTCCCTCTGCCATTCACTGCAATGCGGAGTGAGGTGATACGCTGCATCCTGGGTCCGCCCCAATCCCTGAGGGCATGGGAGCTCGGCAACCTAAGTGGAGGATGGCCGCCATCGCGGGCATCATCAGTATCCCAGGCAGGCCCGGTCACTGCCACACCAGTCGGGAGGATGAGCTTATGCCTGCCGGTTCACAAGAGAACGGGAATCTGGCTGTCTCGCGGTACAACCACGTTGTAGAAGCACGGGATGGATCAGGCCTGCTGGTATTCAACTCGTCCACAGGGGCGATGATCAAGGTTGACCCTGGGATCGCCGAGCTTATCGCCAAGGGCGCAATCCAGAGCCTTGAGCATTCAGTGGTAGAACAGCTATGCGCAGGCAGATTCCTCGTGCCACCTGACCTTGATGAACGTCTTCTCGCATTCTCGGAGACGATGGCTGTATGGTACGGCAGCCCAGTCACACAGGTAGTGGTTGCACCCACAATGGAGTGCAACTTTAGCTGTGCGTATTGCTTCCAGGGCCCCAACAAGAGCGTCCGCTCTATGGATTCGGACACTATCTGCAGGACTGTTGAGTTCGCAAAGACGCTGGCCCGCGGAACCTCGGGCATCTCCCTGGACTGGTTCGGGGGAGAGCCCCTGCTTGAAGTCGATACGGTGTTCTCCATTACCAGCAGTCTGAGAGAATGGGCCAATAGCAATCGCCTTGGGTTCTGGGGATCGATTTCGACAAACGGATTCCTGCTGACGCCAGCCACAGTAGACAGACTAGTGTCGCTTGGGGTGACAAATGCCACAATAACGCTGGATGGACCGCAACACATGCACGACGAGAGGCGCATGCTGAAAAGCGGCGATGGCAGTTTCGCCGAAATCACTGGCAACCTCCGATATGCGGTGATGCACATGAGAATCGCGGTTCGATCGAATGTGGATCAGGTGAACGTGTCAAGTATAGATGATCTCCACAGCTACTTGGTTCAGCAGAACATAGTTGGAAGCGGCCGAGCAGCCTTCTACACTACTCCTGTAGATCGTTTCAACGATTACCCACATTGCATGTCCGATGCAGCTTTCCTTGAGTTCTTCGAGGGATGGCATGCCACGCACGGAGCTGCAGCAGGCATGTGGCTGGAAGTGCCAACGCCGGCAAGAGCCTGCATGGCGAGGCGTCCCAAGGCTTATGCGATCGATCCGGATGGCCGGCTCTACAAGTGCCTTGAGGTTTTGGGGCGCGAGGAGCTGTCGGTCGGCAGTGTACACGCCAATCCGTCAATCTCATCCGTCTCACTGCAGCGCTGGTCCATGCTCAATCCCTTTGACAGACCAGAATGCATGGACTGCTCCTTCCTGCCATCATGTCGGGGAGGGTGCCCCAGTAGATGGATGCAGAATGGGAAGCCCGACTGCCGTTGGGGACCAGCCTATCTCAACTCGGTTCTTAGGGCGTTCAACAACCACTATGAGGAGGTTGCCGCGGGCTCAGGCCAATGCGACAAGTCGACATAAGCAACGTAGAGGGGCAAGCAACTGCCGGTACTCCTTTCCAACAGAAACCACTGCATGGCGGACATTGCGCACGGGTTCAGCGCCTCGGAGAACGCAGTCAGTCAATGGATGCCGCGCGGCAAGCAGTTGCGGGTTCCAACGCTCGGCATGGACCGCAAGAAGAGCGTATCCAGCGCAATGGACGTCTGGACGGGGCTTCATGCACCTCGTCTTTGATTGACAGCGAGCTATTGAGCTTATCGAGTTCCTGGAGCGCATCGTAGCCAAGCACCCAATAGGCAAGATTCACATAGTCCTCAACAACTGCAGCACTCCCAGGGCGCGAAGCATTCAGATATGGCTTACCAGCCAGTCAAGAGTCAAGCGCTCCTTCCTGCCCGAGTCCTTGCCGGGGCGGGAATTGCACCCGCTGGGAACGTCAAGCTTGTCCTGGCGCGCTGAAAAATGAGCCTAGTATTCAGCTAAGCCGCCTCGAGAACGAGCAATGTTGAAACCTTGGCTTAGCGCGAGTATGCCTAGAGGGACATACACTAATGCTAGTAATGCAAGTGATGCAACGTCGCCAGATACCTCACTCAGTGATGCATTTGCAGTGATGGCTTTTCTCAAGGCGCTTAGCGCATGCGATGACGGCAGGAGACGTGAGAGATATCGGAGCGCTGAAGGCAGCAGCTCTACAGGAAATACTGCACCACTCATGAAGCCCGAAAGCACCCCGAATACCCATGACACGGGGTCACCCTGTTTGGTTACCATAATCATCCCAGCGGACATCAGGCCTATGCCCGACATGCTTATGACGGCGAGCAGCAGCACAACACCCGCAGCTACAAGATTGGCATGCACCTCCATGCCTATGCAGAGAGCCATAGCGGCGAATACCACGACCGTGCCAACCGCAGCGCTCAGGAAGTCGGCTACCGCAGAATACGCGAGTATCTGCCAAAGCGGGGTCTCAGACATCAATAGGAACTCCAGCGTGCCCGTGAGCTGTTCGTTTCGGATTGCTCCCGAAGAGGACGTGAGTCCCACGTTGACTAGACCGAGGAACGAGCTACCTATGATCAGGTACGACATGAGATCACCGCCGTACGGCGAGAGGCTCGGTATGTACAGCCCGTCTCCGAGCATTCGAGACATAAAGTAGAACTGGAGTGAGCTTAACAGTACACCTAGAAACGACATGACGAGAGCCATGCGATAGCTTGCGAATGTGACCACTCTGCGCTTTAGAAAGATCCACACCTTATACACTTTTCACAAGACCTCCCGTCAGAGCCAGATAGACTTCCTCAAGAGAAGGAGGCTCAGCGGTCACTGAGTCCACCGCAAGACCGCTCTGCACGATAGCCGTCAGCGCCGCGGTGAGGGTATGAGCGCAGTCACTGGTAATCAGCGTAAGGCATTCCCCCTGTTCAGTAACTCGCAGCACGCTGGGAATGCCCCCCAACGCATGGACAAGGCCTGAGCAACCGCTGCCACTGTCGAGAACCTTGATGCGGACGTGACGTTGCCGAGAAGCCTGCCGAAAATTGGTAGGCGTGTCAACCGGTCCGAGTCTTCCTTCTTGAAGAAGGCCTATACGGTCAGACAGTTGCTCTGCCTCATGGAGATTGTGAGTCGTAAGTATGACCGTGTGGCCAGCACGTTTCAGCTCCAGCATGTACTCACGAATGCGCGAAGCCGATGCCGGGTCTACCGATGCGGTCGGCTCATCCATGATCACCAAGGGAGGGCTAGAAAGCAGGGATCTGGCAATGCTCAACCGTCTTCTCATGCCTGTCGAGTACGTCATGAACTGCCTATCCGCGTCAGAGGTCAAGTCGACCAGATCCAGTACCTCGTTGATACGTTGGCGTATAGTTCGATGAGGCAGTCCTTGAAGGGCGCCAAAGAACTCCAGATTCTGACGGCCTGTCAGTCTGAAGTAGAACGACCTCTCACCCCCGGGGCTGAGGCCGATGGACGCTCTCACTCTGACTCCATCGCGGACAATACTGTACCCGTTCACCCAAGCCTCGCCACTTGTCGGCAGCAACAGTGTTGAGAGTATTCGGATAAGGGTACTCTTGCCCGCCCCGTTGGGACCAATTAGCGTGAAGATCTCGCTTTTCTTCACCTCCATCGTCACATCGCACAAGGCTGTAACTGGCCGTCGCTTGGCCAGAGAACTCCCGTCAAAGGCCTTGGTCAAGCGCTCGGTATGTACCATTCGATATCCCTCCGACATCTGGATTGCGTCGTCGATCATGATCCATAGGCAACCCATGCCCATCTGCGGCACTAGAGAGAACGCGAGACAATGCCGAGTTCCTCGGCGCGCCTTCGGGCGCAGTCAGGGACGAACTCCTCGAGACCAGAGACGAGTTCGTTCTCTCTGCACCAAAGAAGCATCTCCAGCTTATTGGTGACCCTGAGCTTCGCGTATATCCGTGAACAGTGCCCGTAGACGCATGATTTGGTGACGCATAGGAGCTCCGATAGCATGTTAGCATTGCAGTGGGGATACGTGTTCATCACTGCAACAATCTCCAGCTCTCGCCTAGTGAGCTTGTAGAGAAGCCGCATAAGTCTGGCCATGGGCGCGCCCTCCTCAGAATTGGCTGACAGACCTCTGCATCCACTCGCAAAGCGCTATGAGTTGAACCACCAGGCTATCCATTGCGTAGACTGATGACGAGCGAGAACTGTGATGTGCAGTCCGTAGTGCGACGAGCGATATGGTACGCATGTGTATTGTACACGATTCCACACGCATATGCCATCTCCTTGTAACCTGTGCAACATCATCCATGCATCTTCCAATGCAGGCCATATGAGTCGATCGGGCCTCGCTCGATCAGCTTTTCACTGCTCCGGGACTCCGGGCAGCGGCTCGGCATCGGAGTTGTTAGCTGCAGTCATCACGACGGAGGCAACGAGGTTAGCATCTGTAGTGGTATGCGTCTTGAGACCACTCGTCCGGTCTCCTCAAGGGCCGTTATGACCATGCTAGGAGCCTGTGAGAGTAACTC
>DHON01000061.1:28074-29063 GCA_002409965.1 Firmicutes bacterium UBA5389 | reverse complement strand
GGGGGCGTACGTGGTGGAGCGTGGTTGTGTGGCGCTCTATAGGGCACAACCAGTCTCGCACGTAGTTGATGCCACTGGAGCGGGCGATGCATTCTGCGGCGCGTTGGCCATGCGCGTCGGGCTCGGCCGCCGGTTGAGCGAGGCCTCCAAATTCGCGAATCGGGCGGCTGCGATAGCAGTGACGCGGATGGGCGCAGTGCCTTCTCTGCCCAGGATCGATGAACTCAGCAAGGAGAACGTGTCATGAAGAAGTGCGGAATCCTCAACCGTGACCTATCAGAGATCGTGGCCGGTATGGGTCACATAGACATGTTGGTGGTATGCGATGCCGGATTCTCGATTCCCAGCAACGCCCGGCGCGTAGATCCCGCCCTAAGCCAAGCGATGGTAACCCTCGTTTCTCGGATGTGCTTCGAGTGATTCTGCGTGAACTCCCTGTAGGGAAGGTCATAGCGGAGCAGGAGACCGAGGCGCACAGCCCCGCAGTCTATCAGGAGATCACGGAGGTATTCTGCGATACTCCTGTCGAGAAGACGCCGCACGCAGAGTCCAAGAAGATGCTGGGTCAGGTCAAGGCGATAGTCCGAACCGGCGAGTTCACCCCGTACTCCAACACCATACTAGTGGGCGGGGTGGTTTACTGACGGCGTACGGACATCGTCTGACTATGATGCGTGAGCTGAACTCAGCTGCTAAGCGCATGCGACCACTCGTGCATCACTTTTTGCTTCTGGGAAGAAGGAGTTCATCGACTTCTGAAGAACAGGGTATCAACATAGTTTGGGCGGCGAGCAAACAATACACTTGTTTGGGCGGTGGAGCAAATGCGTCCGGTGCGTGCAGATAACGACTGGATTAGGCGGCAGAATCTCAACCTCGTGCTCAACATAATCAGGCAGCACCAACCCGTTTCGAGGGCGAAGGCAAGCAGGATAGCCGGGCTGAGTCGTTCGACAGTCAGCCAGATCGTGAGCCATCTGATCGATGCC
>DHON01000061.1:1632-27908 GCA_002409965.1 Firmicutes bacterium UBA5389 | reverse complement strand
CCGGCGTGGTAGCTGAGGCCGGAATGGGCGGCTCAACGGGAGGACGTCAGCCGATTCTGCTTCACATAGCCCCTGGGAGTCGTCTGATCTGTGCGGTTCATGTTGATGACGTGGGGATCATGCGCGGGCGAATCGAGGATTTGACGGGAAATGTGCTGGGGACTGCGAGCGGATCTGTGTCGGGCACTGCCAGTTTGGTATCGTCTCTGGCGCAGATGATCGGCGATCTTCAGTGCGGAAGGGACAGCGAACTCGTATTGGTCGTGCTCGCCTTGCCAGGCGTAGTGTCGGCCCAAGGAACAATCCTCTCAGCCGTAAACCTTGGGTGGAAAGATGTGGACGTGGTGGCTCCCCTGCAGAGTAAGCTAGGAGTGACGGTGCTATCGCAGAACGCGACCGGGCTTGCAGGTTACGGAGAGTGGGACGCCAGGAGAAGCGGTGCTTCGACTCTTCTTTATGTGCGCGTAGACTGGGCTGTTGGGGCAAGCATGGTCACCGAAAATCAACTGTACGGTGGACTGAGAGGCAGCGCATGCGAGATCGGCCACATGGTAGTTGACCCAAATGGCTGGCTGTGTAGGTGCGGTCGCAGAGGGTGCCTGGAGACTTTGGCAAGCAGGCCCGGTGTTGGAAGACGCTTGCGTATGCTCAAGGATGCAGGCTCACTGTCCCGAGTCGATCTCACTGATGATGCGGTTTTTGAATGGGTTGTCAGAAACGAGGATAACCCGGTGGTGTCTCGTGTGCTAATCGACATTGCGGCCGACATGGCTAGTGCAATAACCAATGTCCTCAATCTACTGGGTCCGGATCTAGTGGTGGTTGAGAGCATGCTCTGCGCTTCTGACCTCTTCTGGGAAGAATTGAGCAGAATAGTCTTTGCACAGGCCCTGCCATTCCCTGCCGGTAAGCCAGAGTTGGCCAGAGCGCTGCTCGCGGAGGGATCAGTTCTGAATGGAGCCACAGCATATGCTAGGCACTACTTCTACGAGCAGGCAGGCTTATGCCGGGGATTGCTGCAACTACATGAAGGACTACAGGAATAAGGCAGGGACGCTATATCGCAACACTAGTCGAAGCATGTTGGCCGGTTTGTCAACATGCTGATGCGAGCGAAGTGTGTTTCGGTTTCAGTTTGCTTAGCTGTAGACCCAATGATCACTGGTGGACACGGCCTACACTCGATACTCTGTGGCGCGTTGATCCGCCGGCAGACGCTATTCCTTGGTTGCGGACGAGGATATCAAGACGGCGCTCTTGCGGAAAGGCGATGTAATGCACGGGACTCAGTTGCAGAAGGCGATGTTGAGGGGGAATTCGCATTGCACAAGGTGAGAGTCGCAGTGATCGGTGCTGGTGTGTGGGGAGAGACGCATGCGTATCTCTATCATGAGCATCCCAGCGCTGATCTGGTGGCGATATGCGATGTTGATCTCGAGCGGGCTGAGCGAATAGCCGGGCGGTTTGGGATTGGGGGGGTGTACACGTCTCATGAACAGATGCTGAATGAAGTCCCGTTGGACGCGGTAGCTGTTGTGACTCCTGACTTTGCTCACGTGGAACTGGCTGTTGATTGTGCCAACGCAGGCAAGCATATTCTGCTGGAGAAACCGCTGGCCACCACCCGCGAAGGGGTTGGGGCAATAGTCAGGGCGGTCAGCGAGAACGGCGTAAGGCTAATGGTTGACTTTCACAACAGGTGGAGTCCGCCTTTTGCTGTGGCAAGGCAGTTGCTCGACGATGGCGAACTGGGAGATCCGGTCAGCGCATACTTCAGACTCAACGATATCAAGTGGGTCGCTACCGATATGCTCCCGTGGGCGGCGCGCTCGTCGATACTATGGTTTCTTGGAAGCCACTCAGTAGACACTCTTCGCTGGTTCTTCAATGATGAAGTGGAGACGGTCTTCTCAGTCAGCAGGAGTGGAGTCATGAAGAACCTGGGCGTGGACACAGCAGACATATACCACACCATCTTGAGATTCCGGCGTGGTGGGATTGCTAGCATGGAAAACAGCTGGATCACGCCAAACGCAAATCCGTGTATCAACGACATCAAGTTCAACATTACTGGGGCAAAGGGCATGGTCAACCTGGATCTGAGCAATAACCAGATGATCGAAAGATACACTGAGGTCAAAGCTGATAGGCCAGACGTGCTGGTGCGTCATCTCATTCACGGGAAAGCCAAGGGATTTGCATATGAGAGCATACGAGACTTCATTGACAAGCTAGTCTCGGGTCAGGACTTCTTGGTATCACTTGAAGATGCGGCGAACACGTCTCTGGTAATTCTGGCTATTATGGAATCTGCAAAGACCGGCAAGCCAGTCGCAGTCGACTATTCGTACTAGGGTGCTGGTTTTTGGGGATTTCGGTATCTACAGTCCGCGAATCACTCAATCTAGCCCCGTGTCTGCCGAACAAGGTATCCGGGATTTCCGAACAGACAGTGTGCACGCATCGGCGCTGTGCGCAACGGGGTTGCCGGAGGCCGCGCTTTTCAACATCTAGTGGTTCCCCGGCTGGCCATTCCAGTGCAGCTGGGAGACCGGCACTAAATGGGGCCAAGCTCGGGTTTTCCGAGCATCAACGGAAACGAGTTCTGCAACTAGAACTTCAGCGGGGATCTTCTGTCGGCAGGGAGGATTTCAGAGACGGAAGGCGAATGCTCACAATGCGCAACACAGTTTCCACATACGCAACTGGGCCCGTGGGGGCAGAATACTGTGCCAGGAGGCTGCTGCGTATTCAGAAGAGACGACAACGATGGGTGGCGATTAGAGCAGGAGCGCTTATTGCGTTTGCCAGGACAGCGAGGGGTCTTGACACTGGTATGACCGCATGGAAGAAAGGGTGTTTCTCGGAATGACGTTACCGAAGATAGTCTTGCTGCCGCTGGACGTACGCCCCTGTTGTTATGAGTTCCCAAGAAAACTCGCCATGATGTCAGGCGCGAATGTGGTGCTTCCATCGGCAGATCTGCTCAACCCAGATTTCATGGATCAGTCCGACCATGATGAGCTTTGGAACTGGCTCCGATGCGAATGCCTGGATGCGTCCTACGCAGTGATATCCATTGACATGTTAGCGTTTGGAGGACTTGCTGCGTCACGCCGTCCGCTGATTTCTGCCGGAGAGGCATTGGCGCGGGTTTCGGACCTCGGAATACTGAAGCGAGCGAACCCTAAGCTGACCGTCATGGCCTCTAGTGCGATTATGCCACTTCAGCCCGTCGTGTATGACCCTTCGACAGCGAGGCAGGCAGCGCTAGTGGCGAGGTACTTTCAACTGGCCGGGCACGCGTCCGGAGAAGCTCGGGAGGTTGAAAACAGTGAGCTGATGGACGTAGCAGCGCAGATAGCGCCCGCAGTGCTGGAGGACTGTGTGGAACTTCGGGGCAGGAATCACCTGGTCAATCGGGCGGCCGTTGAGGCTGTGGCAGGTGGAGTTGTAGATTTCCTTCTGTTGCCACAGTGCGACTCGTCTCGCCACGGACCCCACATACAGGAACAGGCGAGTCTAGTTGCCCTCGCTCGAAGCAACTCGGTTCTTGGCAAGATCATCATCTATCCTGGCACCGACGAGGCGGGAATGGTCTTGCTTGCAAGGAGCCTAGTCAACGCGGCATCGCTGAAGTTCAGGGTGTTCATCAGGTATGGTTCACAGTCTGGGGCAATTGCGACTGCGCCGTTCGAAGACATGCCAATCTGCGATGCGTTGCGGTTTCAGATAGCGGCATGTGGCGGTGTGTCAGTAGACAGTCCAGACCGAGCCGATCTCGTGATGTTCGCAAACACTCCACCCGCCTCATCCATAGAGCACGATTACCTGTCTTTCGTGGATGGCTCGGAGGCCGAGAGCAGGTTCATCTACAGACGGTCTTGGGATGTACCTCAGGTTTTCGATGCTGCTTGTGTGATCCAGGGCTACCTCGACGATGGCAGGGCTGTAGGTGTGGCCGATGTCTCCATACCAAACGGTGCAGACCCAGACTTTATGGAGTGTCTAGCCAGCCAAGTCAGGTTGGCGGACCTGGCCTCTTTTGCCGCTTGGAACACGGCGGGGAACACCATTGGCACGGTACTTGCGCATGGGTGTGCCAGGCACGTAGCACAGGCGTGTAGCATGGGCGGCCCGGAACTCGACATTCGACACTATGAGTTCCTCTTTGAGAGGTACGTTGACGATTGGCTGTACCAATCGCTGGTGAGAACTGAGGTAGAAGACTACCTGGCGCATAACCTAGGAGTTAGTCCGCTGAACCTGGGTGATCGCAAGAGCGAGGTAGACTCGATGATCCGCGACAGCCTGTCTCCATTGGCTCGCAACCTGTTCAGACAACATTTCGGTGGGGTGACGATGGGTGGGCCGGGGTCGAGAGCAACGTATGTGCTGAATGAGATTGTGAAAGAACATATTCGTCTTCCCTGGAAGCGCACTTTCGAGGTCTCAGTGGACTACACTTTTGGCATCGTCGATGAGCCGCGAAGCTGACTCTGGAGGTTTGGTGGAATGCACTCAGGACGTAGGATCTCACTGCATAGTAGCAGATGTCATGGACCATTGCCAAAAGCGGCCAGGAATCGCGGACTCCTGACCATGCTGGTACCCGGCCTGATCTACTTCTCCGTTTTCTGCTATGGCCCGATGTATGGAGCCATGATTGCTTTCAAGGACTACTCCATGCTAACCGGCATTTGGGGAAGCCCGTGGGCGGGGTTCAAGCATTTTGCGAACTTCTTCAGTTCGCCATCGTTCTGGCCCCTACTGCGCAACACATTCCTCATAAGCTTCTATAAGCTTGCATTCGGTTTTCCTGTAGCTATAGCTCTGGCGCTCATGCTCAACGAGGTCGAAAGCAAGTGGCTAAAGGGCGTTGTTCAGACGATATCCGCTGTGCCCCATTTTGTGTCGTGGGTAGTCATTGCAGGGATAATGACGGCCATGCTATCTCCAACCGAAGGCCTGATAAACGAGCTGGTGAAGTCTGCTGGCCGCCGGCCTGTGTTTTTTCTTGGATCCAAACAGTGGTTCCGCCCTATTCTCGTCGTGTCCGAGATATGGAAGGAAAGCGGGTGGAGCGCGATCATATACCTCGCCGCCATGTCTGGAATAGACCCAGCACTCTATGAAGCAGCTCGTGTCGATGGTGCAAGCAAGTATCGTCAGATCATCAATGTGACTCTTCCGGGGATAAGGTCGACTATAGCAGTGCTCTTTATCTTGAAGGTAGGTAACATACTCAACGCTGGGTTTGAGCAGGTTTTCACTCTCATTAACCCACTGGTGATGTCCGTTGGAGACATTATCGATACATGGGTGTACCGTAATGGCCTCGTATATCACCAGTACAGCCTAGCGACGGCCGTAAACCTCTTCAAATCGGTTGTCGGTATGGTTCTCATATTCTCATCCAATTGGCTCATCCGACGCAGCGGTGAGAGGGGCATATGGTAAGCATCCTTAGAACGAGGGGGTGATGGCGTGTCTACCCGCACAATCTTAGGCCGGAGCGACAGAGCATTTGACGTATCTATCTACGTGGTCTTGGTCATGGTTGCAGTAGTGGGCTTGTATCCTTTCCTGCACGTGCTGCTCGTGTCGGTCACTGCGCCCGAGACACTGATAAGGAGAGGTACGGGCTTCATATGGCCGGGCAAGATGACTCTGGAGGCATATCGAGAGGTATTTGGCTCTGAGGCCATCAGGCGCGCGCTTCTCATGAGCATAGCCAGAACCGTGGTTGGGACTGCAGTCAACTTGACACTCACCACGCTCACCGCCTTTCCGTTGTCTCGTGAGGCACTCCCGGGGCGGAATGTGTTCCTGACGCTCATAGTCTTTACGATGCTGTTCAGCGGCGGGATAATTCCTACCTATCTATTGGTGGCTAGGCTCAAACTTGTAGATACCATCTGGGCCCTTATCCTGCCTACAGCGATCAGCCCCTATTATCTGATCATCATGAAAAACTACTTCGAGGGGCTACCCGAGGAACTCTATGAGGCGGCGAGCATGGAGGGGGCTTCTGAATTGCAGATCCTCACTCGGGTGATACTTCCGCTGTCCAGGCCGATCCTGGCGACTCTTGGGTTGTTCTACGCGGTGTACCACTGGAATGCGTTCTTTGACGCGATGATCTTCATCAACGACCGCTCGAAGTATCCGTTGCAGGTATTGCTCCGGGAAATCGTGGTGCAGGGGAACGTGCAGGACATGATGGGAGACAGGGTCATATTCGGGCAGAACATGAAAATGGCAGTGATAGCGGTCACGACTATACCCATTCTGGTGATATATCCGCTAATACAGAGGCACTTTGCCAAGGGCATAACCCTTGGAGCTATCAAAGGCTGAAAGGAGAGGCATCGTGTCCTAGCGGTATCGAGAGAAAAGAAAGGAGACGAGCGGCATGAGGAAAACCATGTTGACTAGACTAGCAGTAGTAGCCCTATTGACCATCGCGATCTCTGTTGGGTGCCCTTTGGGGCTAGAAGCGGCTGCTGGTGGAGGGGCAACGCTTACCATGATGTACCCGCCTCCGCGAGCTCTTCCTCCGGCCAATGATCCGATTAAGGCTGAGCTAGAGTCCAAGCTTGGTGTTACTCTCCGGGTCATCAACCCTCCGCTGGAGGGCTATTTGGAGAAGATCAACATCCAGGTAGCGTCAAGAGACATGCCGGACATATTCACCTGCCCGTGGCAGAATGACTGGAGGCAATTCGCCGATGAAGGGGCGATAGTCCCTCTGGATCAGTATCTATCTGGCCTTACTAATCTATCCAAATTGCCCAAGGCCGATTGGGACAAGGTAACCTACAAAGGCAAGGTGTACGCCGTGCCTGTGGGCGGCTTTCGCAATTTCGCGGGGCTATTCGTAAGGAAGGACTGGCTCGACAAGCTCGGGCTGCCCATCCCAAAGACCATGGACGAGATGTACACCGTATTGAAGGCGTTCACCGAGAATGATCCCGATGGGAATGGGCGCCCTGACACCTATGGACTCACGGCCCAGACCAGTGGAGTGGATGGTTCGTGTTTCCAGTGGGTATTCGGGGCACATGGCTCGATGCACTCGTCGATGCGCAGCATATATGCAGTAGCTCGTGATGGGGCCGGGGTCGTGGACATGAACCTGAATCCCGCCAATGCACAGGCGCTCAAATGGCTCAACCGCCTCCACGTCGAGGGGATACTCGATCCGGAGTGGGTTGTGAATACGCCCGACCAGATCTACATGAAACTGGCTCAAGGTAAGGTAGGCTGCATATGGTACACCTGGAACCTACCGTATGTCCTCGACACGCGCTTCAAGCTGAAGGAAGTAGATCCGGAAGCCCAGTGGATAGAGATCAAGCCTCCGGTCGGGCCCGGGGGAGCGTCCTCTCTCGGTAAGGAACAGGGTCTTGTGTCTGTGATCATG
This sequence comes from Firmicutes bacterium UBA5389, assembly GCA_002409965.1. GTDB lineage: Bacteria > Bacillota > DTU025 > DTU025 > DTU025 > UBA5389. The sequence continues at coordinate 20,482 of DHON01000061.1, read as the reverse complement.
GTCTCATCGAGCTGCAAGAACCCTCGGCTTGCTCTGGAGTTCCTCGACTACATAGCGGGCGAGGAGGGCAAGAGACTTGTCAACTACGGAATAGAGAAGAGGCACTACAACTACATCAATGGGGAGCTTGTCTTTACTGACGAGGGAAAGCAGGATTGGATTTCACACTATGCCATCCTTAAGGTCGGGTTTGACTCTGACTTCTGGACGTCGAAATACGGTATGTATGGGAAAATCCTCGAGAACCTTGCACTCAACATGCCTTTGACTGCCGATGCCGCGGATGGCGTGGTCACAGAAGCCAAGAAGAAATACGATGCCGACCTGATAGCCTACGTGAATGAGATGTACTGCAGGTTCATCACAGGTGAGGAACCCATATCGAACTGGCCGAACTTTGCCGACACGGCCCGCAAGAGATACCACGCCGACGAGATCCGTGATTCGGTTGTTCAGGCGCTGAAGAGAACCGGCGTGGTCAAGTAGGAACTGGACGCAACCCTAGGTCATGATGACTCGATAGGCAGCTACCGCGCGGGTGTGTGAGCTGCTTCGCGACCCCGTTCGGGCGGGCGGCGCCCGCCGGCTTTCTGCGGCGCCGCCGCCTGTGCGAGCAATTCCGTACACGAACCGATCAAGATGATGTGGAGAGGTGCAAATGCCATGCGACTTCAGCAGACACTCCTCTACAGGAAAGTCCACGGCGCGCTGACCGCGGCAGCGTTGGGCGATGCCATGGGCGCTCCTCTGGAAGGCTGGGAGCACGAACGTATCCAGCAGGAACATGGTTGGGTATCGTTTTTTCTCCCCAAGAACGGTGTACTTGGCAAGTGGACAGATGATACTTATCTCACGCACATGATCTGCGGACATTACATATCCAAACAGAAACACCTGACTGCTGCGGATATGGTGGAGCTATGGGCCAAGGTTGATCCGACCAGACTCTGGCTGCCGGAACAGTACACGCATATGTGTGCGGCGCACACGGGGATGGATCCGTTTTTTGCCGGTAAGGGCAACTTGGTCATCTGCGGGAGCGCCATGGGCATTGCCCCTGTGGGGCTGGTCAACGCGTGCAACCCTGCGGCGGCATACAGGGAAGCTACGTCAGTCGCCGCGATAAACACACACAGCTACGGGCTGGAAGGGGCTGCAGTGCTGGCTGCGGGTGTGGCAGAGGCCATGAAATCCGATGCTGATCGGGATTCCGTTTTCGCGGCGGCGATCCAGGTAGCTCATGACGGCACGAGGAAAGCACTGCTACAGGTGTATGACGAGGTTCGCAGGCATACGCGGGCTAGGGAGGCTATCTTGCGGGTTCGCGACATAACCACTCGTTGGGACGGAAGGCTTGCCGGCTCGAATCCTGGAACTGAGAACCGGGATCGCTGTCTTGAGGAGGTCGCGGCGGCTTTTGCCATGAGCTATCTTGCTGATGGTAACGTGATGAACGCTATTGAGGGCGCAGTCAATTTCGGACGGGACAATGACTCGATAGCCGGGATGGCCGGCGCTCTCTCGGGTGCCCTGCACGCCGGCGCAGGTCTTGATTGCGAACTAGTGGGCCAGATGGAGAAGGCCAATGACTGTGATTCGCATCAGCTCGCGCTGGGTATGTGCGAGGCGATTGTCCATATTCACAGTGAGGACAAAGCCCTGCTCAATGCGGCATTGGCACTGTGGAAGGAACTCTAGGAATCTGCTCGAAAACTCCAGTGAACGGACCGCCTGTCGGTGACGACAGGCGGTCTGAGGCCGCTTGACAGCGAGAAAACTTCTCTCGATCTCGTAACATAGTACTCCATTTTGCGCTCCAATTGTAGCATAATAGCATTGTAATACGTAATTGGAGGATCGCTGGTGCGCGGCGCCTAAACGCCTCTCTTCCGGACGTTGCCGCAACTTGGATTTGATCGGGCTCACCTCCCTCGCCTACGAATCAACGGAACTTGGGCGACCGAAAGGACTGGGGTACAGTACCGTCACCGCCGTTGACGTCCTCGAGGGCTAAGGATGCATATTCCATCGGCCTCCATGATCGCAGCAGGCTTCGGATCCTCAGCAACTCTTGCTCATCTCCGCTGCCCAAAGGACACAGAATCCGATGCTTAGGACGCCCCGCTTCCCGATAGCTCTCTGCAATTTGCAGGTACAGAACCCCCTTGGCACGTACACCACGAATGAACATGCTTGAGCTCCAAACCATCATATCACGGTAGAAGGAGTATCCGGATGGTGACGCTGGCCCCTGACATAGATGGTTCGCTGCAAGGGGCCGCGTTCTGTGGCGCTGATCACCGACAACGGGTTTGCTGCAGGGCTCCCTGACGGTAGATACGGTCCTCCATACGTTGCGGCGAATGTGATCTACGACGCGTGGAACCGCTCAATGCCCGCTGTACCCTAACGACGATGACAACCTGCGACTCGCATCCCTAACGAGGCCGCCGATTTCTTCGACTCGCTGTCGCGACACACGAATCGTGGGGCCTGAGACGCTGATAGCTCCGGCAACGCGGCCCGCATGGTCCAGAACCGCTGCGGCAGCGCAGCGTATGCCCTCCTCGTGCTCCTCGTCGTCGATGGCGAACCCCTGATCTTGCACACGGCGCAGGTGTTCCTTGAGTACAGCCCGATCAGTGATCGTGTTTGGGGTGAACCTGGTCATACCCTTGTCCGCGAGAATGGAATCCACCGTGCCGACGGGAAGCTCAGCCAAGATGGCTTTGCCCAGCGCTGTGCAGTGCGCGGCGATACGATAACCTACCCGCGATCGCATCATGAGCGTCTGCGGCGTATCGACTTTGTCGATGTAGACCACTCGGCCCTGGTCCAGCACGGCGAGGTGGGCGGTCTCGTCGGTCTTGCGCACCAATTCCTCGAGGAACGGTCGAGCGCGAGGTCGGAGGTCAAGTTGCTCCAACTTCGTGCGGGACAACTCCAAGAGCCGCATGCCCAAGGAATACTTGCCAGTAATGTCGTTCCTGCTCACGTAGCCGCGCGTTTCCATCGTCGACAATATGCGCGATGCTGTGCTCTTGTGCATACCGAGCGCCTCGCCGACCTCTGTCACGCCGGCTTCGTCGCGGCATGAATCTAGGTAGTCCAGAACATCAAGGACATGAGCCACAGATCGGACTGATTGGCGCCTTTTGCCCGATGCAGTGGCCTGGACAGACGCAGATACTTGGTCTGAATGCAATCGGATCTCCTCCCAGCGTAAAGCCATCCCATCAATAGTATACATGCATCGGCGTCGTGCGCAACCAGGTTTCGCGTTGGCGCGCCCGACAAACGGAGGACGATTGCCCTCCAAGCATCGCTCTCGGCCGAGATGGAAAAACAGCGCAGCGGAGCGTACGGCAGCAGATACACGCCATAGGATCGGATCTTGCCAAGTGAGATTCGCAACTGGCCGTGCTCACAGAATGCCGATGTGAATGTTTCACCTGCAGGAAGGAATTTCGAAATGGGGGGCGAATGCTACATTGGCGCAACACAGTTGATACATACGCAACTCGACCCAACGGGTGCGCGGCTTCTGTAGTCAAGCAGTCCGGCATCCGGGGTATTGGGCGACTGCGCGAGGGGAGGTAGTTCGATGATGAAGGAAAGCCAGCTCAGTGAGATAGTCAATGCAGGGGTAGTAGCAGTGATCAGGACCGACAGCGCTGAGGAACTCGTGAGCATTTGCCGGGCCATGGCGGATGGAGGGATCAAAGGAGCAGAAATCACGATGACCTCGCCGGGCGCGATCGAGGCAATACGCGAGGCATCCAGAGTGCTGAAGGGGAGAGCCATTATAGGCGCGGGTTCTGTTCTCGATCCCGAAACCGCAAGAGCTGCCATGCTTGCGGGCGCTGACTTCATCGTAGGGCCGGTGGTGAATCTGGACGTGATCAGAATGTGCAAGCGATACGGCAGGATAGTGATCCCAGGCGCGTTCTCGCCCACAGAGATTCTCCAGGCTTGGGAAGCCGGTGCCGATATAGTTAAGGTGTTTCCCGCGACGAGGCTCGGTCCGTCTTTCATAAAGGATGTGCTGGGGCCGCTTCCTCAGGTCAAGCTTACTCCCACCGGGGGAGTCACGCTGGACAATCTAGGAGAGTTTCTGAAGGCAGGGGCTGCGTTCGTTGGAGTAGGGACAGCGCTGATCAACAAGAGAATGGTAGCTGAACAGAACTGGGCGGAGCTCACAAGAGTTGCGGAGCAGTACGTCGAGGCGGCCAGAATCGCCAGGGCTGGCTAGGGAAGTATCAACCGGTCGTAGGAGGAGTCAGTGTGGGTTCGAAAGTGGTGACTTTCGGGGAGATCATGCTCAGGTTGTCTCCCCCTGGGCATCAGAGGTTTGTTCAGGCCACATCGTTTGATGCAGTGTATGGCGGCGGGGAAGCGAACGTGGCGGTATCGCTGGCCAACTACGGGCTCGATGCTTACTTCGTGACGAAGGTGCCGAATCACGAGATGGGCCAGTGCGCTGTGAATGCGCTTCGCAGCCTGGGAGTACATACGGATTACGTAGCGCGCGGTGGCGATCGCCTTGGCATCTACTTCTGCGAGTTGGGCGCTTCACAGCGGGCGTCAAGGGTGATATACGACAGGGCGAATTCCGCCATCGCGCAGATTGAGCCCGGTGAGTTCGAGTGGGCTGAGATCTTGAGGGGAGCACAGTGGTTCCACTTCACAGGGATCACGCCGGCGCTCAGTGATACTGCCGCCGCAGTCACTTTGGAGGCTGCTAGGACGGCCAAGGACATGGGAATCAAGGTTAGCGCTGATCTCAACTACCGAAAGAAGCTTTGGTCGCAGGAAAAGGCGAATCGCGTTATGTCGGAGCTCATGAGATACGTTGATGTGGCAATTGGCAATGAAGAGGATGCCGAGAAGATCTTTGGGATCAGCGCTCATTCATCTGACGTGACGAGAGGCCAGCTATGCATGGAAGCCTACCAGGATGTGGCTCAGGAGCTCAGGCGCCGGTTCGGACTCGATAGTGTGGCCATTACGCTGAGGGAGAGCATTTCGGCGTCCGACAACATGTGGTCGGGCATGCTCTACAACGGACACGATTTCCACGTATCGAGGAAGTACAGGGTTCACATCGTGGATCGCGTAGGCGGCGGCGACTCGTTCGCGGGGGGACTGATCTATGCGCTTCTGACAGGGATGGAAGGGAAAGACGCCGTGGAGTTCGCGGCGGCTGCGTCCTGCTTGAAGCACTCCGTGTTCGGTGACTTCAACATGGTCAGCACGTTGGAAGTTGAGGCACTGGCCTCAGGCGATGGTTCGGGGAGGGTGCAAAGATAGCAGTCGGAATCGACTAGTACGATGGCACCGAAGCTGGGAGTGATCGACATGGCGCGCAAAGTCCGCGTGGGCATAGATGTGGGCGGCACATTCACTCACGCGATTGCCCTGGATGCCGAGACATGTACGCTGATTCACGATATCAAGACGCTCACTACTCACGATGCTCCGGAAGGAGTCGCTCGAGGCGTGGTCGATTCGTTGCAGCGACTCCTGAGCGAGAGCGGCATCAATCCCGAAGATGTGACCTTCATCGCGCACAGTACGACGCAGGCCACCAACGCGTTGCTGGAAGGGGACGTAGTCCCGGTAGGGATCGTCAGCCTCGGAAAAGGCATCGAAGGGGCTAAGGCGAGCCGCGACTCCAAGATCGGTCCGCTCGAACTGGCGCCTGGTCATAGCCTTCAGTGTCTTCATCGCTATATTGCTGTTGGCGATGGGGTTTCGAAGCCTCAGGTTGACCAAGCTGTTCGGCAACTTGCCGACCAGGGCGCGAAAGTACTAGTCGGAGCCGCCGCATTCAGTGTGGATGATCCCTCGTACGAACTGGCTGTGATGGAGAGCGCCCGGGAGCTCGGGCTGCCAGCCGCTGGAACCTTCGAGGTATCGAAGCTCTACGGTCTGCGGGCCCGCACCCGCACAGCCGTAATCAACGCATCGATACTGCCTCGCATGATAGAAGCAGCTGAGATGACAGAGAAAGCCGTGGCCAGCGCCGGGATCGCTGTTCCGCTGATGGTGATGCGAGGCGACGGCGGCGTGATGACACTCAGAGAGGTTCAGAGGCGCCCCATTAACACCTTACTTTCGGGCCCAGCCGCCAGTGTTGCAGGCGCATTGCTTTACGAGCGCATTTCCGATGGAGTCTTCCTTGAAGTCGGCGGTACGAGTACCGACATCTCGGTGATCAGGGATGGCCGGGTGATAACTCGGTATGCGCAAGTTGGAGGACATCACACTTACGTGCATTCTGTAGATACGCGAACCATTGGGCTTGCCGGGGGGTCCATGGTGAGGGTGAGAGAGCGGAGAGTTGTCGACGTGGGTCCCCGAAGCGCTCACATAGCCGGATTCCCATATGCAGCGTTCTCCAAGGAGGACGTTGCGTCCATCTCAAGAGCTCGAGTTATCGGCGTCAAGCCGAGGCCGGAAGACTCGGCCGATTACTTGGCTCTAGAGCTGGAGAATGGGAGTCGGATTGCCCTGACGCTCACAGACGCATCGAATGCCCTTGGATTGGTGAAGCCGGGAGACTACGCGTACGGAAGCCTGGAGACCGCCCGGGCCGCCTTCGAGGCAGCTGGCCGAGGGCTTGGGGTTGACGGAATGGACCTTGCCGAACAGGTCGTGGAAGCCGCCGTCCTGAAGGCTCGAGGCACGGTGGCAGAGGTTGTCCGCGACTACAAGCTGGACCTGCGGACCGTAGCTCTGGTAGGCGGCGGCGGAGGCGCCACTGCCCTGGTTCCTGCCGTGGCGGCACAGATGGGCCTGCAATACACGATCACTCATAAGGCGGAAGTGATCTCGGCGATTGGGGTCGCTCTTGCACTGCTCAGAGATGTAGTGGAGAGGACCATCCCATCGCCCACAAACGAGGACATCCTGAGCGTGCGCAACGAGGCCCGAGAATCGCTCCTGTCGATGGGCGCGAAACCCAACACCATTGAGGTGCATATGGAGATCGATCAACAGGCGTCCAAGGTGCGGGCCGTGGCCACTGGCTCTATGGAACTAGTCTCTCAGGATGTCGCCAAAGCATGCGTGTCGCCTGACGAGCAACGGGCGACTGCAGCTGTATCACTTAACGCAAGACTTGAAGACGTGAAGCTGGTGTGTGACAACGGGCGTCTGGCGGTGTTTGCGGCGATGCAGCGCGATCGTCGGTTCATGGGTTTGGTCACGTCCACGAGGCAGGCAGTCCGAGTGGTGGACATTCACGGCGCTGTTGTACTCAAGGAGTCGGATGCGCAGGTTGATTGGGCCCCGGCGAAAGAGGCTCAACAGCTCATTGAGCGGGTGATGGACGGGCTAAGCCGCTACACGGAGGGCGGAAGGTTGATTCCCGGCATGTACCTACTCGTTGGGACTAGGGTTATCAACATGACGAAGCTACACGCAGAGGACCAGATTGCTACGGTCGTTGGTGTAGAGCTGGAGGGGGTGGAGCCCGGGCAAACGATCATCGCTATAGGGGTCAAGCGCTGAATGCTAAGAAACCGCGCACTAGAAGGAGGGCATGGAAAGTGTTTTTCGGGGTGACCATTCTTATCGTTTTCGCCGTACTGGCTATTCTGATGATGACTCAGAAGATACACACGATAGTTGCTGTGTTCATTCTTACCATGGCAACAGCACTCTTGGCCGGAATCCCTGTAAAAGGAACCGACGGGATACTTGCTTCAGTGATCGAAGCAGGCGCCGCGCGACTGGCGTCTGCAATCATAGCCTTGGTAATGGGGGGATGGCTTGGGCAAATCATGAACAGGACTGGGATCACCGAGAGCACCATCAGGTTCGCAGCCGAATTGGGCGGAGACAACAAGTACGTGCTTTCGATGGTTCTTGCAGCTGGAACAGCGCTGGTATTCACGGCAGTGGGCGGGCTGGGGGCGCTGATACTGGTAGGGAGCATGGTTCTTCCTATCCTTACTTCAGTGGGGATTCCTCCGCTTGAGTCGGCGTGCGTGTTCCTGCTGGGGTTCGCGACAGGCCTTCCAGTCAACATTCAGAACTGGGCCTATTTTTCGACACTCACGGGCGTGCCGCTGGATCAGGTAAGGAACTTCGCATTTGTGCTGGTAGGCCTGACAGCCTGCGCAACGGTGTTGTTTATCTTGGTCGAACTGCGCAAGACCGGCAGTCGCTCATATTTCTCGACATCCCCTGTGCAAGCGGAAGCCAGCGCTGGCAAGCCGCCGGCGCGCGTTCCTTTCTACGCAGTGCTCACTCCCATTGTGCCGCTTGTCCTCGTGATGGCGTTCAAGTGGCCCATAACACCCGCTCTGCTGACCGGGATTGTGTACGCGCTGGTTACCACGAGGCCCAAAGCGCCCTTTGACGTGTTGGTTCGCACAGCGCATGAGGGAGTCGAGAATGCGGCGCCCGCAGTGCTTCTCTTGATTGTGATAGGCATGCTTCTCAAGGCAGTCATGCATCCAGTGGTCACGGCTGGGCTGGAGGGCTTCCTCAAGGCTGTCATACCCAGCACTCGGATGGGCTACATTCTTTTCTTCGCAATACTGGCGCCGCTTTCTCTCTACCGAGGCCCTCTTAACCTATTCGGACTGGGCAGCGGCCTTGCAGCCGTGATAATCGGCACCGGGTCGTTGAGTCCGACGGCGACGATGGGGGCGTTTCTCGCGATGGAGCGCCTACAAGTAGCAGGCGATCCCACCAACACGCAGAACGTATGGACTGCGAACTTCGTGGGCGTGGACGTGAACCAAGTTACGAAGAAACTACTGCCGTACCTGTGGGCAGTTGCTGCTGTAAGCGCGGCCTGCTCTGGACTGATGTTCTTCTGAGGAGCCTGCGACAGCGCCATCGGCACAGCTCCGGGGAGGGAATCAGGTGACCTACTTGCGTGACCCCAATACGCTCATCGCGAAGGATGTTTGGGGAGCCCTGTTGACAGACGAAGAAATGGAGCTGGCGATCAAAAGCGCGAGGGACGCGGGGTCGTTGGCTGCCGCTAGTGTCGCAGGGCTCCTGCGTGAACCCGATGCGTATGCAGCGTCGTCTTCATCATCTTCAATAGGCGGGCGCGAGGTCCCATGCCCTATTCTCAGGTTATATGACCTGTTCAGCCTGGGCGTTCGCGGGTCACCCGAGCTTCCGCACTTCGCGGGCGAGCGAGTAGTCGCCCACTATGATGCACAACCGCCAGGCTGTCATGATAGCAAAGGATGTGTGACAGTGTACCCGGGGAACCTGGAGCCATGGACTGGGCTGGGCGAAGCGCCGGCCGGCATGGGGCATGTTCTGGCGCACGAGCTGTTTCACCACCTGTACGCCGTAGGTTGGCTCCGCTCCCTGGATTGGGGGAAAGCCACCGTGACCGTTGGGCGCTTCCGGCGGAAGGTCACAATTCCGGCCCTTCGAGAGATAGCCGCCGATTCGTTCAGCGAAGAGCTGATCAGATCGATCGGCGATTGAGGGCCAGGCATATGGAGGCAGATACATGATCGAGTTCACAAAACCATTCATCGGAGGCAGATTTCGAAGAGCGCATTCGGGCGATACCTTCACAACAGTCAATCCGTCGAACGGTCAGGCCATTGCAGATGTAGAGAGGTGCGATGGAGCTGATGTGGATGCTGCGGTTGAAGCCGCCCAGAGCGCTCGTTCGCGATGGCGTTTCATGAAGGCCGAAGATCGCGCGAATGTCCTGCGCAGCGTTGGGCAAGCTCTGCGGAAGCACAACGACGAGCTCGCGATGCTCGACACGTTGGACGCCGGCATCCCGTACGCTGAGACTAGCCGGCACGATGTTTCGCGCTCCGCGGCTCTGTTCGAACACTCCGCCGGCGCTGTGGACAAGCTGTACGGGAACACGGTGCCGATCGATCCCAAGTACATGAGCCTCACCTTTCGCGAGCCGTTTGGTGTAGTGGCTGCAATCACGCCCTGGAATGCGCCGCTGGCTAATGCCGTACTGAGTGTAGCCCCTGCGCTTGCGTGCGGTAACACCGTAGTGCTCAAACCGGCAAGCGAATCTCCTCTTTCGGCTTTGACGCTCGCTCAGGTCTGCGCCGAGGCAGGTCTGCCTGAGGGAGTCCTCAACGTGATACCGGGGCCAGGTTCGGATGTCGGCATGAAGCTCGCGTCCCATCCTGGGGTGGACAAGCTCTGCTTCACCGGTAGCGTTGAGACTGGCCAACGAATACTGCGGTGCGCAGCTGAGAACATGAAGGAATGCAATATGGAGTTGGGCGGCAAGACGCCGGTGGTGGTATTCGATGATGCTGACATCGAAGCAGCAGCCAAAGCCGTGTCGTTCAGTGCGTTCCGCAGGCAGGGGCAGATATGCACCGCTGCTGCAAGACTGTTCTTGCACGAGAGGATAGCTGATCGCTTCATCGACCGTCTCCTAGCTTATGTCCGCGAACTCAGGGTAGGAGACCCGACCGACATGAACACGCAGATCGGCCCGATGATCTCGCTCAGGCAGCGTGCCTCGGTGCTCGAGTACATAGCTAAAGGCCGCGAGGAAGGCGCGACTCTTCTGATCGGCGGCGGTCCCCCTGAAGCTCCTGCGCTTGCGCGCGGCGCCTACATGACGCCCACTATCTTCACTGATATCGATCACAGTTCATCGCTTGCGCAGGAGGAGATCTTCGGCCCCGTGTTGTGCGTGTTCCAGTTCTCTTCCGAAGACGAAGCTTTGCACTTGTCCAACGATGTCAGGTACGGTCTGGGCGCATCAGTCTGGACGAAGGATCTTGAGCGAGCCCACTTCTTCATCAGGCATTTCGAAGCCGGGCTGACATGGGTGAACTGCATCAACCTGAGCCATCCGGCGATTCCGCACGGAGGTTTCAAGATGAGCGGTTTGGGCCTGGAGAATGGGATGGAGGCCATGCTCAGGACATACAGTCGCTCCAAAACTGCATGGATCAACTTGGGCAGCCGAGCCGAAGTATGAAACGGGGGTGCGCAGCATGGATCATCTGGGACAGCGCTGGGCTGACCTTGGTATACCGACGACTCCGCTTGAGGCGGCACCCCATCTCAGCGATGCGCTGGGGGGCCCCAGGGTGTTTTTCAAGAGAGATGACTTGACAGGTGTCGGCCTTGGGGGCAACAAACTCAGGAAGCTTGAGTACCTGCTTGGCGATGCCTTATCGCGCGGGGCCGATACTGTGATAACTACGGCGGCCGCGCAGTCGAATTTCCTGCGGATCACTGCTGCAGCGTGCCGACGGCTCGGCTTGACCCCCGTGTTTTTCGTGAGGGCAAAGGCGAACGAGGAGCTGACTGGGAACGCTCTCTGCTATCGGCTGACGGGAGCCGAAGTACATGTAGTTAGCACCGCCGACCCGTATTCGGAGTCTACGATCCATGCGATGAAGGAGTATGCCGGGGATCTAGAGCGCAGAGGACGCACGCCTTACCTGATACACCTGGGCACGTTTTCCGGCCCGCTTGCGACTCTCGGGTATGTCGATGGAACGCGGGAACTGATCGCGCAGGCAAGATCTGCGCAAGTCGTCTTTGACCACGCGTTCGTGGCGGTCGGTTCGGGGGGGACAATGGCGGGGATGCTATTGGCCTTCGCCGATGCGCAGATGCCATGCACTGTAACGGGGGTCAGCGTCTGCGAGCCGGCGCGCCGACTTACAGACATGATCTGCGATTTCACTGAGAGGGCGGCGGAGCTCATCGATATCAAGGTGCGCGTGCCCCGACACAGTGTGCACGTGATCGACTCGTTCATCGGCGCTGGGCATGGAATCCCGAGCAGTGAATCGTTGGAGGCAGTGAAACTCGTCGCTCGAACAGAAGGTATCTTCCTTGATCCAATATACACAGGCAAAGCCATGGCTGCGCTGATAGCAGGTGTCAGGAACGGCGAGATCCGGCGCGGCGCCAACGTGCTGTTCATGCATACAGGGGGCGCGCCGAACCTGTTCCGCCATGCAGAGGCGTTCAGGAACATGCTAGACAGGAGTGAGATTGATGGAAACTATAGGGGTTGAGGAGCTCTGCAGACGATACGAGCAAGTGTACGTCGCCGCGGTCTCTGATGCGCTCGACGCCAGAGGTTACTGGCATCAGGCGCTAGACAGCGGTCTTCAGCCGCTCAATTGCGGTACGAAGCTCGCAGGGCCTGCATTCACCATGTTCGGCAGCCCTAACCGCACTACCGACAAGTCTCTCAGGAAGTCGCCGCGAGCTGTTGATGAGTTGGCGCCTCTCAGTGTAGTGGTCATGGGCACTTCGGGAGACCCCATAACCGGTCATTGGGGAGAACTACTGACAAATGCAGCGGTGTACCGCAAATGTCGCGGCGCTGTCGTAGACGGTGGGATCAGGGACACGGCATTCATCCGGGAGCTGGGATTCCCCATTTACTATCGTTTCCATTCGCCGCGCGATGCTTCCGGCAGATGGAATCTGATCGATTATCAATGCCCTGTTGAAGCGGGGGGCGTTCTCATAACGCCCGGCGATTTCATCGTCGGCGACGACGATGGGATCGTGGTCGTGCCTCGCGAGCTGGTCGTAGATGTGCTTCTTGAAGCGGAGGCCATTGTCAACACGGAGAAGGAGATACGACAGCGTGTAAGGGAAGGCCAGTCAGTGGCGGAACTCTACATGGAATATGAACGCTTCTAGCATCAGCAGGGGGTATTGAGCAGTGTGTATCGGACGGGATCGTCTGCAGTTTGTCAATTGCTCTGTGCTGGACGTCTGTGCCGGCAGGCTCATCGATGGCTGCAGTGTGACTATGGAATCAGGTGCTATTGTGGAGGTTGGCCCGTCCGCGGCGACCGCTGCGCGAGATGCGCGCTCCATCGATCTCGGCGGTCTCACGGTGATGCCTGGGCTGATCGATGCCCACGTTCACGTGTGCATGACCGGAGGCGCGACTGCGCTGGACGATTACCTGACCGATCCTCCTTCGACGACTTTCGTGAAATGCCTCGCCGGCCTGGCCCGTTCTGTGGCGTACGGTGTGACCACGATCAGAGACGCGGGTTGCCCCACGGCGCTTGGCAGTCTCCTTAGGGATCTGCAGGCACGTGGGTTGATCTTGGGCCCCCGCATATTCACCAGCGGTTCGGTCATCACCACGGTGGGCGGACACGGACACTACATCGGTGTGGAAACAGATGGCAATGCAGAGATCGAGAGAGCGGTGCAAGCACTACTGCAAGACGGAGTGGATTTCGTCAAGGTGATGGTGTCGGGGGGCAGCCTGACGAGAGGAAGCAGACCTCATGACTGTCAGTTCACCTGCGATGAACTGGGAAGCGCTGTTTCGATGGCGCACGGCTCAGGGAAGAAAGTAGCATGCCATGTGCACTCTACGGAGGGCATTGGCATGGCGATCGGGCGCGGCGCAGATAGCATTGAGCACGGCAGCTATGCCACTCGGGAACAAGTGACCATGCTCGCGGATTGCGGTGCGGCGCTTGTTCCCACCCTGGCGCCTGCATCTCGCGCTCTGGCTAGACTCGGCTCCAAAATACCGGAGGATCTGGCCGAGCGAGTGAATCGGAGACGCAATGTGACGAGATGGGCAATAAGGGAAGGGGTTACGATTCTGGCCGGTACCGACGCGGGGATTCCATTCATGCCCCACGGTAAGGTGAGCGAGGAGATCGAGTGTCTTGTCGAAATGGGTCTTTCGCCGGCGGAGGCCATACGGGCTGCGACTGTCAATGTTGCTCGGTGGATGGACCGCGGCGACGAGCTGGGGCAAGTGCGCGCAGGCATGGTTGCCGATCTGATAGCTGTCGAGGGCAATCCACTGAAGGACATACATACTCTACGCGTTCCTCTTCTTGTGATTCAGAACGGGGCTGTGGTCTTTGCTCGGTCGAGCGAGGACGGCGCCGATATGCATTCCATAGTTGACGATTGAGGAGGTCTGCCGCCAGATGAACCAATTCTCCAGGATATTCCAGGAACGACCGTTCGTATTGATGGTGAGTCTTGTCGAAAACACCATCGAGAGTGCCAGGGCTGCACGCGGGGCCGGCGCTGACTGTGTCAAGGTCCATACTTCAGTCACTCATGCTGCCAGCGGACGATCCTTTGGGCCTCTCGACGACTACAGGGATGTCTTCTCCGCCATGATAGACACTCTCAAAATCCCTGTCGGCATTGTTCCCGGCGCTGGGCTTGCCATGACCACTGATGAAACCAGGGCCATGAAGGAACTGGGTTTCCTGTTCATCGACGGCTTTGCGTCCAATCTGCCGACCGATATTCTGCGACTTGAGTCGGTGGGCAAGATGTGCGCCGTCACGCAACTACACTCAATGGAGGCCATCACCGAGCTCTCGTCGCTGTCCATCGACGCCGTAGAGGCGGACATTGTGCAGCATGACGGGTACGGTCAGCGTCTGTCAGTTGACGATCTGGTCGCGCTGAGACTGGTGGCCAAGGCATCGCGCAAGCCTGTCGTTGTGCCGAGTCAGCGATTGCTTGTGCCCGGCGACATACCAGCGCTGATCGAATGCGGAGTGAAGGGCGTCATGATTGGGGTAGTGGTAACAGGATACACGACCGAGGGGATACGCGATGCCACCATGCAGTTTCGAAGGGCGATAGACCAGGCTCTAGCTGCGCCAGAGGCAAGGTGAGATACGCGATGGGCGGCAGTAGTGGTCACAGATACGATGTAGTGGTCGTGGGCGGCGGGCCGTCCGGAATAGCCGCAGCGCTGGCCGCCGCCCGTGAAGGAGCGAAGACTCTTCTGGTTGAACGCTACGGCTTTCTAGGGGGACTGTCTACTGCTGCAGGGGTTTACCCATGGCAAGGGTTTCATACCTGCGCAGGCGATCAGTGTGTCCGAGGACTAGCCCAGACAATCGTCGATCGTCTGGCGGAGATGGGCGCTAGCCCAGGACATCTTCGTGATACCACAGGATGGACATATTCAGTAACCCCATTCGACGCTGAAGCGCTGCGCGCTCTTGCCGACCTGATGTTGGCGGAGAGTGGCGTGGACATGCTGCTGCACTCAATAGTGATGGGCGTGTTGGTCCGCAAGGGAAGAATCGCCGCTTTGGAGACGCTCTCCGGATGCGGGAGGCTGACAGTGGAAGGCGCGATGTTTGTGGACGCCAGCGGGGACGGCGATTTGGCATGCCTTGCCGGGGCGCCGTTTGAGCTAGGTCGACCGGCGGATGGCCTCATGCAGCCGATGACGATGAACTTCCGCATGGGAGGCGTTCGAATACATGAGATAGTAGAGTACATGCAGGCGCACCCTGAGGAATTCCACGAGACCAGTCTCATCAGTGAGTTGACGGCGATACCCTTGACCGGAGTATCAGGTTTCTTCTCGCTGTGGCGAGAACATGGTCCCAAGATCCTCCGCGACAGAGTGCTGTTCTTCACGGGCATTCGGCCCGGAGAGGTTCACGTGAACACCTCGCGAGTGTTGGGTTGCTGCGGCACAGATGCCAGGGACATGACTCGGGCAGAAGCGGAAGGACGCAGGCAGGTAGGGCTGGTTGCCGGTTTCCTCCAGCGCCATGTGCCCGGGTTTGGCGATTCGTATCTGCTCAATACTGCCGCGCAGATTGGCGTGCGCGAGACCAGAAGGCTTGTGGGATGTTACACTCTCACAAGAGACGATATGTTGTCAGGGCGAGCATTTCCCGACAGTGTGTGCCGCGGCGGATATCCCATAGACATTCATGATCCTGCAGGATCTGAAGTCTCAGTTGACGCTGGTATTCCTTCAACAAGCTACAGCGTGCCCTTCCGCTGTTTGATAAGTGAGGAACTTGACAATCTACTCGTGACAGGAAGGGCCATATCGGTGAGTCACGAAGCCCTCGGCGCGACACGAGTCACCCCAACGTGCATGGCGCTTGGAGAAGCCGCCGGGACCGCGGCTGGCCTATGTGTTGCCAACTCGCGAACGGCGCACGACATCGATGTTATACATCTCCAGCAGCGACTTCAGGAACACGGCGCCGTGATCTGAGTCGCAGGATGCTGCCAAGCGGGCGATTGCAGGCGCTCATCGCTCACTCTGGGCTTGAGATACTCAGCCGGCTTGTAACGGATATCGTAGTTCTCCTTCCAATACTGGGCTACCGTCTTGTCGATGCTGCCGGTCATGGGATCCCAGATGTCGGCAGGATAGCCGTCAGGTTCCGCTGGCGAATAGACCGCTTCCCATTTGACTATTGTCCGCCTGACCTGTTCTGCCCGCCCAGAGCTCTCTCCCAGTCGTTTTCCTGTTTCACCGTGAACTGCAGGTTGCCGTCCACATCACGGGCCGCCGGAGATCACGATGCTGTCGCCTGGCTGTGCCCGCACTGAGTCCTTGGCCCAGAATGGCACTCCAGCGACATCCACGGGATCCTTGGGTTCGCTTTCGCCAATGATGGCGAACAGCGCGCTGCCGCTGGTTATGGAACCTGTGCAGCAATCTGTCTTTGGAAATACGATGCGGTAGAGGACTACACATTCTCGATGGAGAATAGTTGATTCCCGGAGCAGCCGACATCATGTACCAGCGTATGTCGTGCTGGCTGCTGCCGAGTGAAGAACAGCTAAGGGGCACGTTGGATGGAATACTTCATAATTGGAGCCATATTCGCTGCCGGGATGGTTCTATCGGGTATCGGCGTCTATGTGTTGCTCGAAAGCAGACGAGGGCAGAACCTGTGGTTCGCCGGGTTCGCGCTCGCAGCGGCCGTGCACTGCTTCGGCTATGCTTTTGAGCTGACTGCCAGTACTTTGGAAATGGCCTTCGTATTCATCCGACTAGAATACGTAGGTATCGCGCTGCAACCTTTCTTCGGGATCCTCGCAACCCTCGAGTTCACCGGGGACAGCAAACGACTGGATAGGCGAATGGCCTGGGGACTGCTCTGCCTCTCGGTGTTGACCGTAATACTGGTGCACACAAACAGCCTTCATCACCTGTACTACACTGGTCTTGAGCTGAGCCGGGCAGGCAGGCTCACCATAGTGCATGTGACGCCGGGCATATGGTACTGGATATTCGTGGCCTACGTTGAACTCTGCTTCGCTGTGGGCGCAATAGCTTTGGTCCGGGCGATGAAGAAGGCGCCGGCTGACTTGAAACCGCAGTACCGCACGTATCTCGCGGGTTTCCTTGCACCAGTGATAGGCGGTCACATCTATCTGCTGGGGCTCAGCCCGCATAGCATGGACTTGGCTCCGTGTTCGCTGCTCGTCATGAGTGTGCTGATAATCCATGGGCTCAATAGCAACCGACTGTTCAACGTGATCCCGTTAGCCCAACGCCGTGTGATCGACAGCATGAATGACATTGTGATCATAGTCAGCGTGGATAATCGGATCATCGACCATAACCCGTCCCTGCAGCGGCTGTTTCCGTACGATAGTCACGACTACTTAGGCGAGCATCTGTCTGCAGTGTTCTGCGATTATCCTGAACTCCTTGAACTCATGGCGACTAGTTCGGATGGCTGCGTCAAGATCGGTCTGAAAGACGATTCGGGCCGTTCCTTTCGGGCAAGCGTCAATACCATTCTGGGCAGAGGGAACAAGCCTTTGGCGAAGTACCTCTTGATGACTGACATAACCAGCGAGATGAGAATGGTGTATTCTATGAAGAAGCTCGCCAACATCGACTCGCTTACCCAGATTGCTAATCGCCGATCGCTCTACTCTCAGATTAAAGACCTGAACAAACAGTATGAAAGCGGCGTGCCAGTGTGCGCAATCATGATAGACATCGATGACTTCAAGTCGGTCAATGACGCGCATGGGCATGCCGCTGGCGACTCGGCGCTTCGGGAGGTCGCTTCGCTGCTGAAGACAGGCATACGGAGTCAGGACGTTCTCGCGCGCTACGGCGGCGAGGAGTTCATCATAATCGCTTTTGATATGGGGCTTGACCATGCAGTGGCGCTGGCGGAAAGGCTGCGCGAGAAGATAAGCGATGCTGAGATAGTGTATGAAGGCCACACGATCCAAGTCACCGCGAGCGCGGGAGTGGCTGAGGCGTCGACTGCCCCCGACTTCGATGGTGAGCGCCTTATAGCCGATTCCGATGCTGCGCTCTATGCTGCGAAGGAGTCGGGGAAAAATCAAGTGCGAGCTCAGAACCTGCCTGCGTGATTGCTGCGGATGATGATGATGGGGTTCATGTAGCTTTCATAGGCAGTCGTGACTGGAATGGCCGGCAGATGCGCCCAGCCAATACAACACGGAGACATCCATCGGTTTGCCGGCGGCTTCCTGAGGCCGGCGTTGCTCCACAAGTATGGTCCGGCTGGCGAGCCAGGCGTGCGTACCGTAGACTGGAGGTCATGTCTTGTCAAGTGGCGTGAGTTGCCGTTGTGATTCTCCTCGCAGTATAGACCTCCGGATCTCATCTGACCGTCTCGTGCGCTCTGGGTCTTCCGGTACGTGCTCCGCATCGGCCGGTCCGCTGAGCGCAAGAGCCCTGGTTCTGTCGGTGGGCACCGCCGCCTAGGAGCCACATGAGGGGCTCCTTGCCGGCGGCGGCGCTGTGCCTCATGCGATTCCGCGATCGTGGCTCAGCCTGTTCGGGCGCCCTGCAGGATGCGCCGATGTTTGTTCAACCACAGGCAGGGCTATCATTGTGTCGGCCGGCGGCAGTAGCTTGCTCATGGACTCCCGGCTGAAGTATCTGCGCAATGCGATCCACTCGTCGTTCTGTTCAATCATCACCGATCCAAGGAGCCTGAGCACGGAATCGTCATTAGGGAAAATGCCTACTACGTCAGCGCATCGCTTGATCTCCTTGTTCAGCCTCTCGAGAGGGTTTGTCGAATGGATCTGCCTATGATGCTCCTTTGGATACGAGACCTTTCACGAATTCGTGAAAGGT
>DHON01000061.1:1179-1447 GCA_002409965.1 Firmicutes bacterium UBA5389 | reverse complement strand
TACGAGACCTTTCACGAATTCGTGCCGGAACGGCTCGCTCTCGCAGGGGCCTATGGCGAAACCGAGAATCTCGCGTTCGCTGGTCATCTTGCCGCCCAGTGATATCACCAGAGCCTTGTTCACGATGCGATGGTCGGACCTGACCTTCAGATACGTTGCGTCCAGCCACACATACGGGCAGGGCCCCTCAAGCGGCCTGCTGAGAAATAGGTTGACTTCCTCATCCAGTGCCCTGGCGGTCCTCGAAACCTCGCTCTTGTCGATGCCG
>DHON01000061.1:620-1028 GCA_002409965.1 Firmicutes bacterium UBA5389 | reverse complement strand
AAACCTCGCTCTTGTCGATGCCGTACAGGCCTAACGCCCGCACGAGGTCATCCACCTTGCGCGTACTGACTCCGCGGATGCATGCCTCTTGGACTACCGACAGGATGGCCTTTTCCGTCATCTCCCGAGGTTTCAGGAAGCTAGGAAAGAACGTCCCCTTCCTGAGCTTGGGTATCTTCAGGTCCAGCTCGCCCGCTCGCGTCTCCCAAGACCTGTCTCTATGCCTATTCCGGGATGTGGATCGCTCCGATGCCCGCTCATATCTCTTTGCCCCGACCCTCTCCGTCTCCTTCAGCTTAATGAGCCTTTGAGTCAGGAGCTGCGCGCCGTCTCTCAGAGAATCCGCGTCCCTGTCCATCCCCATCTGGCGGAGAATGTCCAACAGTGATACATTCCTCTTGGCAGCTG
>DHON01000061.1:0-394 GCA_002409965.1 Firmicutes bacterium UBA5389 | reverse complement strand
TACACCCGAAGAGAACCACATGGCAGCTGTCTCGTCAACGCACTCCGCATCCCGCTGCTGAATCTACGCCACTACCTAAGGTACTAACGCCAACACCCACTTCATCTTCATCAGCCTGCCCAAGGTCGGATTCACAGCCAGCCAGGTGCGTGAGCGCCTGGCAGAGTGCGGGATACTCGTGCGCGATGGTAGCGACTTCGCCCTTCTTGACCAGTACTTGCTGCGTGTGGCCGTGCGAACCAGGGAGGAAAACGAGCGCCTTCTCAGCGCGCTCGGCTTTGTGCTGTGAGTTTCGCGTGTGATCGAGGTGAGCTAAGTGGTGCCCGCGTGCTCGTGTGGCGCGTGGCACTGTGTGGCTCTACATTGCGCGGCGGCCCGCGCTCTGTAGCTGGCG
>DHON01000078.1 GCA_002409965.1 Firmicutes bacterium UBA5389 | reverse complement strand
CGCGAGCGATGCACCAGTCCACGATCTTGCGGCTGATCTCGTGATCCTGGTTCTTCATCCAGCGGGCTTCCTTATCTTCCATGCGGCGGATAGCGCCTAGAGCTTTGGCCTTGCCCATGCGACGGCGCAACGCGTTGAACCTGCGGCGGACGAAGGCGGCTCGGTCTCCACTGAAGAACAGCGTTTCGCCTTCGCAATTGACTACCGCTAAGTTCCTCAGGCCCAAGTCGACTCCCGCTGCCTTCGTCCCGACGCACGGCGTCACCTGGACGGAGATGGAGAGAGCCAGGTACCAGCGCCCACGCTTCTCATGCAGCTTAGCTGCGCCTTGCTTGACGGTTGCACCGAGCTTGGCGAGCAGCTGTGCTTGCCGGTCAGTCGCCTGCAGGGGTACACGGACACGGCCGACGTGAGTCGGAAAGCTGGCCGTCCAAAAATCCCCTACCCGCTCGAGACGGCAGTTCTGGTTGTTGAAGCCCGGCCAGAGCACTCGGAACCTCTCTACCTCTAGGTGCGCGGCCACGTCTCGCAAGGCTTGGTTGATGACGGCCGATGGGATCCTGTCAGGGCAGTAGGGCTTCGCAGTTTTGCTGGTGAGCTTCTTCGGGCGACCCGCCGCAACCAGGTTATTGGCAAGCCCCGTCACACGCACGGCTAGCTCCCGGTAGACCGCCTGCTTGGCCTTGGTTGGTTGGTAGAGTCTGAGCCGCAATGTGATAGTCTGCACGCTGGTCACCCCCCTTCGGTTTGCTCTCTGATGCACCGTTCAATCGTTTCCGCAGATACATTGCCTACGCTGGCGATGAAGTAGGAGGGGGCCCACAGCCCATTCTCGCTCAGCGACCGATCGCTCGACAGTCTGCTTCAGTCGCTCAGCTACCTGCTCGACGAGAATGCGTCGTCGACACTTCGGGATCCAGACCATGCGGTACATGAGCACATATTCGGAATGTCTGCCAAACTTGATCTCCCTCGTATTCTTATTTTACCATGCGCGCCATCAGAAGGCAACAAGCAAGCAACGGGTCGACGACCAGGCCGGAGACCGGAGCGCTTCATCCCCGGGATGAATCCCGGGGCTTTCGCTCACAAATCTCCGTAACCAAAACGTTTCGGCGCCGGGCCACGGGGCTCCTCTTCGCTGGAAGGCTGATGCCCGGTCACAATCCCAGCTCAACGCGGTGCATCGGCTAATCGCGCAATATCGCGGAGGAAGGCGGCCAGTCTCCTGGCATGCCCAATCCGGCGGTCACCCGGCGCGGCCCTGCTACCTGGACGCAGCCCGGAGCAGGCCCTCGTCGCGGGCGATCTTGAGGGCTTCCCGATACTCGGATCCGGACAGGGGGCGGTTGAGCTCGGGATACTCGTCAGCTAGATGCGCCGGGCGGTACTGCCCCATGACGTTGACGTAGGTGTCGGGCGAGATATCCTGAGCTATGAACCTCATTATCTCCCGGGTGTCGCTGAGCCGTCCCGGCATTACTAGGTGTCGCAGGATCAGCCCGCGGCGCGCGACCCCGTACTCGTCGATTACCAGGTCGCCCACTTGGCGATGCATCTCGCGGATGGCCGCCCGTGCGACTGTTGGGTACCCTGGGGCGCTTGAGAATCGCTCTGCGGCGTCTTCGTCGGCAAACTTGAAATCCGGCATGTAGATGTCGACTACCCCGTCAAGCAGCTTCAGAGTTGGGAGCGCATCGTACCCTCCGGTGTTGTACACAAGCGGCAGTCGCAGGCCTTCGCCTGCCGCTACGACCAGGGCCTCGAGGATCTGCGCTACGACATGACTCGGCGAGACCAGGTTGATGTTGTGGCAACCTTTTGCCTGCAGGTTCATCATCATCTGCGCCAGCCTGCGACCGGTGGTTTCCTGGCCGACGCCGCAGGCGCTGATGTCGTAGTTCTGGCAGAACACGCATGCGAGATTGCAGTTGGCAAAGAAGATGGTCCCTGAGCCTCCCGCCCCTACCAGAACATCCTCTTCGCCGAGGTGGCGGCCGAAACTAGCCACGCGGGCAAGCCTTCCGGTTCGGCAGAACCCTAGCTCTCCGCGGATACGGTTCACATCGCAGACCTGGGCACATATCACGCAATGCGACAGCCGCTCTACTGCCTCCGCGGCGCGCCGCTCCAGCTCGCCGGTTCGGTAGAGGTCGAGATAGCCGGGGGTTGTGAAGCTCTGCGAGCCCGCGTCAGTACCTGAACTCATGGATATCGAGTGTTGCCTCCTTGTCCTGATCATATCTTTCCCATCCAGACGCCGCCACTTTGGCCGACTTGCCGGATGATCGGTCTGGCGGTGTCGTCACCTACATTACATATTAGCATGATTTTTACATGAACCAGGTGCGACACGAATAAAGGGACTATACAGCCCACGTCGAATTCCAAGAACAAATGGGCCCGAAAGGCAGTGATGGGAGGACTACCGATGCATTTGCGGACCACCACGTTGATCGCACTTCTACTGGCAGCGTGCCTCACACTCAGCTCACCAGTTCTCAGCGCCGAGGGGTCGAGGGATCTGCAGTCCCTTGTGGAACTTGATCAAATCATTGAGAATCTGGAGAAGTCCATCGCCGATCTTCAGTCGTTGCTAGCCAGTCTGAAGGAGAACAGGCAACTCATCGCGGGCCAGCTCAGTGTTGCCGAGCCCAAGACGATCATCTCCGTGCTATTTGCTCCGAAGAACCTGCGGGGATACGAGGGTAGGATAGGAGAGACGTTCACCTTCTATGTTAAGGGAGCGTCGAGCGGGAGTGTATGGGGTACTGGACTGTACACCCATGATTCTAGCCTGGCAGTGGCTGCAGTGCATGCCGGCGCGCTCCGGGCGGGCGAGTGGGGAGTAGTAGACGTGACCGTGTTGCCCGGCCAGAGCAGCTACAAAGGAAGCTCTGCGAACGGGGTTACCAGTGGGTCTTATGGATCCTATTCAGCTAGTTACCAGGTATCTCGCAACACTTCGAAGGGCATGTACGTGCTGCCTGACCCTGACTGGATGACTCAATTCAGAGACAGGCACGGAGAGGTCCTCTACTTCCGAGTCACCGGCACGTCGCGAGGTTCGGTCTGGGGAACAGAGGTCTACACGGATGATTCTGAGCTGGCCGCGGCGGCGGTGCATGCCGGATTTCTCAAGGACGGCGAGACGGGGATCATCGGCGTGATGTTTCTTCCGGGGCAGGACAAGTATGTAGGCAGCACCCGTAATGGAGTCAGGAGCTCCGATTTTTGGCAATATGGCGGAAGCTACAGAATAGTGGAGCGCTACGATACAGGCGATTAGTGTACTCGTGTTCCCAGGGCAGATGATCCCTACATACACCTGACTATGATGGCATGGGGGCCAGACATCTACTAGGATAGACTGAAGAGCGCCTAAGCAAGCTCCCGAAGTATTGGCATCCGGGGCTTGCTTTTTCGCAAGAATCGAGCCTCTAGATACGAGAACGCATGGGTATGCGCCGATAGGTGCACCGAACTTTTCGCGCACCTATCGTGTTCAACAAGTAGAGGGAGCGGGGTGAAAGAGCAGGATGCCCGACGAGACGTTGCTTGTGGAGCGCGCCAAGCGCAATGACCGAGACGCACTGGAGGAACTGTTCCGAGTGAACTACCCGTTGCTCCTCGGGGCTCTTGTTCGCATAACCGGGGACGCTCGTGCCGCGGAGGATGTCGCGCAGGATGCGGTGTTGCGGGCCATCGTGAACCTGGAGAAGTACGAACCGCGCGCCAAGTTCTCCACATGGCTCATTACCACTGCCCTGAACACGTACAGGAATCGATTGCGATGCGCGCGGCGCGAGCTGCCAACTGAGCATGTGAGCATCGCCGGTGTCGACAGTGCGGAGGACCTCGCTCTCGGGCGCCTGGCGACGAGCGATGCTGCAAGCCTGCTCGGTGCGCTGAGCGCTGACAAGAGGCAGGTGTTCGTGTTGAAACACTATTACGGGTTCACATATCAGGAAATAGCCGACGCGGTTGGTTGCCCTGTGGGAACGGTGCGGTCAAGGCTTCATGATTCGGTCCAAATGCTCAGGCGCGAAATCGCCAGGAGGGGCTTGATATGAACAGGGAGTGCGAGAAGGTTCGAGAGGCGTTGCTCGATATGGTGTATGCCAACGCGAGTATGGGCGACATCGCGAGACATCTGGAAGAGTGCTCCGAATGCCGCGACTATGTCGGGGCTCTTGCCGACATCGCTGTTGTGCTTTCGGCGCAGCGCGACGACTGCACTCCCTTGCCCGGCGTCGAGAGCGCAGCCTCAAGCGGCGCCGTTGCAGGCGCATCGCCCGACTGGGCGCGGCTCAGCTCGACTATCGAGCGTGGAGTCAAGCTTAGGATGGCCCGAGAGCGTAGGACGGTTGGGATATTCGCGTTGAGTGCCGCAGGCATCCTCGCCGCTGTGTGGACTCCGCTTCTGGCGCGTAGTCCACATGCGTTTCTGGCTCTTCAGGTTGCCGGGTTCTCAGGAATAGCCCTGTTCTACCTGCCAATACACGTACTGCGCGCACGAAGAGGTGATGACATGTGAGTACGTTCCATCCGATTCTCTGGGTGCTGCTGGGCGCGCTGCTGGTTGCGCAGGCCACTTGGATATTCCGCGACGCGCGCCGGCGCGGCGAGGGATACGCGTGGCTGTGGGGGTTGTTCGGGCTTGTCAACGTCCCGTCGTCCCTCATAGTGTACATTCTCGTTACAAGACGCGGCAATGTCAGATGCACTCAGCGCCTCAAGTCGATTCCCCGGGAGGCAAGGATCTGTCCTTACTGTGGATCAACGAGAAAGGAGGAGAACTAGAATGGCCTTTGCAGGCATGTCCCTCACAGAGCTGCTGAAACTGCTCGCGCCGCTGATCGTGGCGGAAGTGGCGCTTAAGATATACTGCCTCGTTTCGCTTGCCCGAACCGAACCGAGGGCTCTGCCCAGATGGGCGTGGGCGCTGATCATACTGGTCGTTTCGGGGCTCGGGTCGATTGCATACCTGATATTCGGACGGAAGAGAGACTGATCATATGCTCAATGTAGAGGCGCTTTCGAAATCGTATGCGCAGACTCGGGCATTGCGCGAGGTGACCTTTCAGGTGACGTCGGGCCAGGTGTTCGGCTTCCTGGGCCCGAACGGAGCAGGCAAGACCACTGCGATGAACATAATCGCCGGTCTGATAGAGTTCGATTCAGGTACTGTGACCATAGACGGCATGGACCTACGCCGCAACCGGTCCGGCCTGCGAGGGGTGGTGGGCTACCTTCCAGAGTCGCCGGCGTTCTACGGCTACATGACGGCCCGGGAATACCTGCTCTTCATCGGGGATGTTTCGGGGCTTACCCCCGCCGCGAACAGGGCGCGGGCGGATGAGCTTCTCGATACGGTGGGCCTCACCGAGGCCGGGCGCAGAAGGATCGGGGGATACTCGCGAGGCATGAAACAGCGGCTGGGCATGGCTGCCGCCATCTACAACCGACCCAGGCTGCTACTCCTTGACGAGCCGACTTCCGCTCTGGACCCTCAGGGGAGGCTGGATGTGATTACCCTCGTCGCACGGATGCGCGATGCCGGGATGACGGTGTTTCTCTCGACCCACATCTTGGCTGATGTAGAGAGGGTCTGCGATTCGGTGGCGATTATCAAGGACGGGGTGGTAGTGGCGGCGGATAGTATGGCCCGTCTGCGCGAGCGCTACATCCAGCCGGTTGTGGACATCGTGTTCGATCGAGCGCTTGAGTCGGTGCCCGCAGAGATCACGAGCGCTTCTCACGTCGACCGGGCAGCGCTGGACGGCGACAGGCTGTCAGTCTTCATGCGCGACCTCGAACCCGGGAAGCGGGAACTCCTGCACGCCCTCGCCAGTCTAGATGCGGGTGTGGCATCATACAGCGTGAGGCAGCCGAGCCTTGAGGATATCTTCGTTAGGCTGGTGAACAGCAGATGAGCACATTCACAGCATATCTCAAGAAGGAGCAAATGGAATCGTCCAGGCAGAGCAAGTATCTGATCCTGGGCGCGTTTTTCGGGTTCTTTGCACTGTCTACCCCGATCATGCTCAAGCTCATGCCCAGCATCATCGAAAGCCAGATGCCCGGCTTTCCGAAGGAGCTTATGGAGTTCGATGCGGTCTACTCAGTGCAGAACTACATCAAGAACATCTACCAGCTTGGCAATATGGCGATTGCCTTCGTCCTCATGGGCGTGCTTGCAGACGAGCGCCTCCAGGGGAAGCTCGTGTATCCGGTATCACAGGGCGCGAGCATGGCAGGGGTTGTCGGGGCCAAGCTTGTGCACTACGGGGCGGCGGTATCGGCGATCGTGTTCGCCGGAGCCATGCTGAACTACTACTACTCGGTTGTTTTGTTCCCGGGCAGTGATCCGGGCGTTGCCGCGGCTGCGCGGTCGGCGGGCCTGCTTGCCGCCTACTTCGCGACAAGAGTGGTGATTGTCGTATTCGCGAGCGCACTATTTGCGAAGCCGCTCGCGGCCGGGTTAGCCGCTCTTGTCGCAAGCTATGTGGAGCCGATCATGGCATCATTGCCGCGATGGAAGTCTATTGTGGCATACGGCCTGGTAGATGCCGCGAACAAGTCACTGGGGACTGGGACGGGGACGATTCCCGGGGCTGGGGCCATGATGGCGGCCGGCGGAAAGGGAAGTGAGATCAACGGCTGGGTTCTGGCTGCAGCGCTGGCGGTGCAGGTTGCGGTGTTGGTGTCGGTGACGATATGGCGCATGAAAAGCGTTGAGATCGCGCCCGGCGCCGGAGCTCAGTGACCCCGGGGAAGATGCGACAGGGGCAGGACATAGAGTGCGCAGGCGGCCGTAAGTGGGTAGACTAGGGCATTTGCCGCAACACATGCGAGGTCATCGCTGAATTCGTGCAGGAAGCCTCTGTAGCAGCTGCCCTCAAGACGTTCGACGGCAGCTGCGATGAGATTGCCGGGGGGGATGTAGTCTACGATTACCACGGCTTTGCAGGCCGCATGGATCATGTCGACGAGGACTTCTGTTCGGTAATGGCGAGGCAGACCGTGGAGGAGCATTCCCGCACACACGATGTCGAACGGAGCGCCGGGCTGGCGCGATGCAAGGTGCGCTTCTGCCTGGATGTACTCTGCTGCGCGAGGTCGGTGATGTTTGGCGATCTGCAGCATTGCACTGCAAGAGTCGATGGCCGTGACTTGGAATCCGCTCCTTGCGAGCTCGGAGGCGAAGAGACCAGTACCGGTTCCTACATCCAGGGCGGTCGGCGCCGGCGGCATCGGCTCAGTGGGCGGAGGTTGCAGCGTCGACAGCGTCGGCAGCATCGGCAGCGTCGACCCGGGTCCGGATGCGTGCAGGTCGGTCTGGAGAAGCAGATCCACTGCCTTTCGGTACACTCGAGTCATGGAACGAGCCAGCACAAGGTCGTATACAGGCGCGATCATCGAGAATAGACGATGGGCCCGTAGAATGTGATCCGGGATGTCTCGGGGTTTCTGCGAGTTCTGGGAGGTCAAGCCTGGTCTCCTTTCGTGGCCGCTGCTGGCCCGGCTAACCCAAGTATTACCCAGACTTCTGCGGTTGAGATACCAGAGTGGTCAGCTCTGACGTTGTGATATTGGCTTCCAGCAATCGGGAACAAGGAATCAGCACGGGGATTGGGGTGCCGTAACCTGGGACTGGCACAGGCAATACACTCTCTGGACGTTTTGGGGGGAGGCTTGGCCGCCGCCCTCTTGCCATCACTCCATCGATAGTAACGTAGAGCCTGTTCGGCTCGGACGCCGAGTCCAGTCCATAGGCGACAGCGATCTGGGCCTGGGCCCTCAACTCCTA
>DHON01000079.1 GCA_002409965.1 Firmicutes bacterium UBA5389 | reverse complement strand
CGCGAGCGATGCACCAGTCCACGACCTTGCGGCTGATCTCGTGATCCTGGTTCTTCATCCAGCGGGCTTCCTTGTCCTTCATGCGGCGGATAGCGCCTAGAGCTTTGGCCTTACCCATGCGACGGCGCAACGCGCTGAACCTGCGGCGGACGAAGGCGGCTCGGTCTCCACTGAAGAACAGCGTTTCGCCTTCGCAATTGACTACCGCCAAGTTCCTCAGGCCCAGATCCACTCCTGCCGTCTTCGTCCCGACGCACGGCGTCACCTGGGCGGAGACGGAAAGAGCCAGGTACCAGCGCTCACGCTTCTCGTACAGTTTGGCCGCGCCTTGCTTGACGGTTGCACCGAGCTTGGCGAGTAGCTGTCCTTGCCGGTCAGTCGCCTGCAGGGGTACGCGGACACGGCCGATGTGAGTCGGAAAGCTAGCCGTCCAGAAGTCGCCTACCCGCTCGAGGCGGCAGTTCTGGTTGTTGAAGCCGGGCCAGAGCGCTCGGAACCGCTCTACCTTTGGATGCGCGGCCGCGTCTCGCAAGGCTTGGTTGATGACGGCAGATGGGATCCTGTCAGGGCAGTAGGGCTTCGCAGTCTTGCTGGTGAGCTTCTTCGGGCGACCCGCCGCAACCAGATTGTTGGCAAGCCCCGTCACACGCACGGCTAGCTCCCGGTAGACCGCCTGCTTGGCCTTGGTTGGTTGGTGGAGCTTCAGCCGCAATGTGATGGTCTGCACGCTGGTCACCCCCCTTCAGTCTGCTCTCTGATGTACCGTTCGATCGTCTCCGCAGACACATTGCCCGCGCCATGCGCGTTAGGCGAGACCGAGGAACTCCTTGAGCAGAATGCGGGCCGACACGCCCTTGAAGACTTTCACCAGGTCGGAAGGCCTAACAGACGGCGGTGACGCGACAGACAGATGCACATGGCCAGGCATGACCTCCAGGGCCGATTGCTCGACAGTCTGTTTCAGTCGCTCAGCTACCTGCTCGACGAGAATGCGCCGTCGACACTTCGGGATCCAGGCAATGCGGTACATGAGCAAATATTCGGAATGTCTGCCAAACTTGATCTCCCTCGTATTCTTATTTTACCATGCGCGCCATCAGAAGGCAACAAGCAAGCAAGGGGTCGACGACTAGGCCGGAGACCGGAGCGCTTCATCCCCGGGATGAATCCCGGGGCTTTCGCTCACAAATCTCTGTAATGGAGGGTACCACCATCGGACGGCCTGAGGGATTCGTCAAGACAGAATCGTCACCATCCACACCGAGCACGCGCGGCATTTCGCCCAGCGCCTCACGGGCGCAACGCTGCTTTAGGATGGCGAGGCGCTCGATCTCTGAGACCTCAGACCATAACTCGCTGGAGTGTTCACGGCGATTGCACCCGCCCTGCCAAATCCGGCGAGTCCGGATTGTGGCTGGTGAACCGGTTGAGCGCCCTTTTATGGCTGCTCGTGGCGTAGCAGTATCTGCATCCGTGGATGCAGGTATTGTTGGCACCTATGTCTCTGCTGGGCGCGCAGCCGCACGCGCTCCTCTGGCCCGGGTCCTTGCGGCCGTCTACCTCAATACCCCATATGCTCTGAATCAGCTCATCATCGATGCACTTGCCATGGGGTATCCCAAGGTCGGTCATGTCGACCGCCTCTGCGCACGAGCAGATCTCAAGCCCGCGGGCCACGGCTTCGTCGCGAAGGCCCGCAAGGAGTTCACGCGTGGGCCCATCGGCGCCCGTGGTGCGATCAAACCGCCATCCCTCGCATCCAAGCGCCGCCGCCAGGTTGCGCTCGACCTTCCCGTAGAAGTCCGCGAAACTCACGACCACGCGAGTGGTCGAGCCTTCCAGAGCGGAGGCTATCGAAGCGAATCGACCCGTATGGAACTGGGCGTCTGTGCGGTTGGAGATGATGATGGGGTCGTATCGCCATATCACCCTGCGCGGACCTATCCTGCTCGAAAGCCCCACCGCAGTCGCTATGCGTTCGGACAGTGGCGGGAGGTACTGCTCGATCTCCCGCGGGTAGTTGCAGATCGTGAGCTGGAAGTAATAACGATAGCCCATGTCGTCCAACTCCCCCAGATGGGGCAGGAGCGGCGCAGGGTTCTTGCTCCAGAAGACTATGGCATCGACCGCATCCGGAGTCAGGTCGACGCCGTACGTCTGCGCAGAGTTGAACGGGTTGACCACAACGCAGGATCCCTGCCGAATTCTGTTCATGAACCACTCGGTATAGAAAGCGGGGATGTCAGTTCGTCTGCTCGCAGAAATGATCATCTCGCGCCTCCGATCCTGGCAGATAGTTCGGGGCTGCGGGGCGAGCTCCCTTCTCCATGCGCGATGTCCTTCGCGGATCTGCCATCGACCGTCCCAGTTTGCGGTCGGCGCCGGTCCCGGCTAGCCATCGGTCACCGTTCTTGCGCAGATGAAGCGGAATCACAACTTACGGCGCGCCTCTCTCACCAGGTCAACAACATCCTCCTCACTGGTGACACCCGCCTTTTCGGCCTCGCCCATCATCTCCTTCTGGAACTCCGCGAAAGCAAGCTGGTTGGAGTTGATCAGAATGACCTCGTTGCCTTTCTCCAGGAAGATGACCTTGCCGCCCTCCTTGAGCCCAAGCTTCCTGCGAATCTCAACCGGAATCGTGACTTGCCCCTTGGACGATACCTTGGCGATGTCCACGTGCGAACCCTCCTTCCCCTACATTCTTTACTTTCCCTGCCCATACTGTACGAGTGTCTGAACCCTGGATGGGTTAAGCTGCTCGAAGAACGCGTTGACA
>DHON01000122.1:541-88528 GCA_002409965.1 Firmicutes bacterium UBA5389 | reverse complement strand
CCTGCGGGATGAGCGCGGCTTTGAGAGAATGAGGTATGACGAGTACCGAGCCAAGGGTGTCACATTGGCAGCGGCGGCGTAGAGAGCGCATGCAAGAACGTAGTGCAGATGCGGCAAAAAAGACAGGGAATGCGCTGGAGCGCCGAAGGATCTCAGAAGGTCCTCAGCCTGAGGACATATGTCCTGCGCTACACGCACCCGTCCGGGGTCCGAAAGCGGAGTCCGAAAGCGTTTGACAGCCGCAGACCCATGCTCTATACTATGGGTGTGTCGAATGTGGGCACGAGGTCGAGGTGTAGCGCAGTTTGGTAGCGCGCTTGGTTCGGGACCAAGAGGCCCCGGGTTCAAGTCCCGGCACCTCGACCAGTTTTTCCGTCATCAGGCGCATTCACGCGTGCGAGAGTGGCGGAATGGCAGACGCATCAGACTTAGGATCTGACGGGGAGACCCGTGAGGGTTCGACTCCCTCCTCTCGCACCAGAGCCCACAATACGCGTCCGGCTGCCCGGCTGCCTTGGCCGTCTGAGCAGCTGTTTTTTTTCCGCAATACGGCGACGCCGAATCGACCGAAGTATCTGTCAGGAGGAATGGCTTCAATGCTGAAGGAATTCCGGGATTTCGCGATGAAGGGCAACGTTGTGGACATGGCTGTAGGCATCATAATCGGCGGAGCGTTCGGGAAAATCGTAAGTTCGCTGGTGAATGACGTGATCATGCCGCCCATAGGGATGCTGCTCGGCAGGGTTGACTTTTCGAACTTGTTCATCGATTTGTCGGGCGAACACTACTCCTCCCTGACCGATGCAAGGGCGGCCGGAGCGGCAACGGTTAACTACGGGCTGTTCCTGAACACAGTGATCGACTTCATCGTCGTGGCCTTCGCCATATTCCTCATGGTCAAGTGGGTCAACAAGATGAGAACGGCGGCCGAGGCTCTGGAGAAGAAGCCCGCGCCTGCGGCTCCCGCGGCCCCCACGACCCGAGAGTGCCCGTACTGCCTGTCCACAATTCCGATCAAGGCAGTCAGGTGCGCGCACTGCACTGCGGATCTTTCCAGCAAGTAGTGCCGGCCGTGCGCCGGTCACAGTCCGTGGGTGAAGCAACACGCCCCAGGTCTCTCTTCAGGGTCCCGGGGCGTGGCCAGTGACATGCTGCCCATGAGCGCTCATGAGCCTAATGGCCTAATATACGTCTGGACGCCGCATCACACATGCCTTCTTCAGAGGATAGTACCTCAACATCGCCCTTCCTACGATCCGATTGGTCCGCAGGAACCCAACGCTGCCTCGACTGTCGTCCGAGTTGTTCCTGTTGTCGCCCATCACGAACACATAGCCCTCTGGCACTGTGACCCGACCGTAGTCGCTCCAAGGCGATGCAGCCACGTATGGCTCGTGCAAGTCCTTCCCGTTCAGGTAGACGCGGCCGTCCGATATCTCGATAGTGTCGCCCCCCACACCTATGATGCGCTTGATGTACGGACGCATAGAACCGCTGAAGTCGACCAGCTCGCGCATGGCTTCCACCGCGCGGTCCCATCCTTCCATGTCAGGCCGCCAGGGGTTCTTCAGAACGATAATCTCGCCGCGAGCAGGAGCGCGGAACCTGTAGCTCACCTTCTCCACGATAATCCGTTCGCGGTTGTGCAGCGTAGGCTCCATAGACGCTCCTTCCACTACAAACGACCTGCCCACGAAGGTCATGATCACCATCGCAAGCAGTATCGCCAGTGCTATGGACTGTACATACTCCATGGTTTCACGAACCGCAGCCTTTCTTCGCCGCATGGCCTCGGCAAGCCGGATGGCTTCGCTTTCAGAATCGGCGACTTCTTCGCCCGACTCGGAAGCCAACGCGGAATCACCCAAAGCCTCCACGTCTTGCTCGTCCGTGCGTTCAGTCTCCTCGGACGTGCGTTCAGTCTCCTCGGACGTGTCCGTGATCGTCTCCTCGACCACGTCCTCGATTTTCAAGTCCTCATTCATATGATACGCGCCCACCTTATCTGAGCCTGGACGTCAACAGCCTCTGGTAATCTCAACGATAATGACGCCCGTGCTGTTCCCGCGCCGTGCACGGCACGGCTCCGACTCGATAATACCCCCTAATGCGCTCTCTGGCAAGCTCATGCCGAAGGGATGGCGGCACCGATTCCTCGCATCATGGTACGTCTCGCTTCTCGGACGAGTACCATGATGCGCACGATGCAATCCAGAGAAAGGAGGCCCGTGGGAATGGACAGCCGATTGGCACTGAAACTAGCATTGGCGGCGGCAGGTCTGGCCGTGTCTTTCTGGGTTGCCCAGGTCAACTACTTGCTCTTCCATACTGCTGTCGAGAACTTCTCCGTGATCGTGGCCGCGCTCACGTGTGTACTGGCAATGGCGTCTTCTCGATACGCCGCCAGCGACCTGCTGCTCTTCATCGGGCAGGCGCATGCAGCCGTTGCGATCATGGATTTTCTGCACATCATGGCCTACAAGGGAATGTGCGTCCTGCCATTGCCGTCTCCCGATACTGCCACACAGCTGTGGGTCGCCGGCAGATACCTCTGGGCATCGATGTTCCTGCTAGCGCCGGTGTTTGTGAGACGAAGGCTCCCCAGAAACGCGGTCTTGGCAGCATACATGGCCGCCACGGTCGCGCTTGCATGGGCGATCCTGCATGCGGGCGTGTTTCCGCCATGCTTCGTCGAGGGGTTGGGGCTTACTCCGTTCAAGATCATCAGCGAGTACATGGTCATCGCCTCCGCAGTCGCCGGATCGCTGCTCCTGCAGAGACGGAGGGATCAGATTGACGCTGCGCTCTACAAGGTGCTGATGGCCGCGGCGGCGGCAACAGTCGTGTCAGAGTTCTGCTTCACTATGTATTACGACGTCTATGGAAGCGCGAATTTCCTGGGGCACATCTTCAAGGTCATGGCCTACTGCTTCTTGCTTCAGGGCGTGGTCCTTCGCGGACTTCACACTCCATACGACTCCATCTTCGCCGAGCTGCAGCGGAGCGCCGTCCGGGATTCGCTCACAGGCCTATACAACAGGTACGGCTTCGTGCAGGCAGTACAGCGCGAAATGGCTGCGGCTGCCAACAACCCCGGAGGCTCGGTGGGAGCACTCATGGCGGATCTCGACAAGTTCAAGCGGGTAAACGACGCCTTTGGCCATCTGGCCGGCGACTCGGTCCTTCGCCAATTCGCGCGCATCCTCACCGCCTCGGTTGGCCCTGACGATACTGTGGCGCGTCTTGGTGGAGACGAGTTCGTCGTTCTGCTTCCAGGGGCGGATGCAAACGAAGCGTTGGCCGTGGCAGACACCGTGAAACGGCAGACGCGCGCGTGGACTCAAGGATCTCGGATCGCGGCAGGACTGGACGTGAGCATAGGAATGGCAGTGTGGACGCCCGACACAGAAGGCGGCATCGACGCCCTGCTTCGGGCCGCCGATGAGGCCATGTATCAGGAAAAGGAGTTGAAACGGGCAAGCACTGCAGTCACGAGCCCTGGACCTAGTTAGGGTTCCAGGCTCGTGACCGCCGGGATTCTATCCGATATCGGATCACGGAGGCGCGTTCGCAACAGGCTTACATCCCAGCTCGATTCAGCGCTTCCCGTATGGCCGGGATAGCTGCTTCTGCCGCTCGGAAGCCCTCGGTGATCAGCTCCGTTGCACGCCAGAATTCCGCGCCGAATACTTCGCCGACCTGCGGCCTGACGACTACCGTTGCCATGTGAGCAACGGGCGCGGCCACCAGGCGGCCCATGATGTCAAACGAGTTGATCAGCGTGGAGACTATCGAAGGGACCTTTCCCAACTGCTCCGACGATGGCCTGAGCACCGGCATCACGTCAACGGCGATCGAGACATCGACCTTCAGCGCGGCAAGGTAGTTGGCGGGTATTGGGTTGAGAATTCCTCCGTCCACTAGAGCGCGTCCTCCGTACATCATCGGTTGAAACACGCCTGGAATCGAAGACGATGCCCGAATCCCCTCGTGGACAGGACCGTCTTCGATCACGACTTCCTCGCCGGTGAGAATGTCCGCGGCAGTGCAGGCAAAAGGAAACCGGAGTTGCTCGAAGGTCTTCCCCTTCGTCAACTCCTCGAGCAGTCCTTCAATTCTAGCGCCGCTGATGAGTCCGCCGCGGTTCGGCACGGCCAAGTCAACGTGGCGAAAAACCTCGCGTCGGTCGATTGCGAGCCCCATCTCGAGCAGCTCATACGAATCCATGCCGGCAGCGTAGCATCCCCCGATCACAGCGCCCATGCTGCATCCCACGATGATGTCGATTGGGATGCGCGAACGAAACAGGACCTCGAGCACCCCTATGTGGGCCAGACCCCGCGCGGCCCCACTTCCCAGAGCCAAGCCCACAGTGGGACGGTTCACCCCATCCATTCTGGCGCGCAGACGTCTGCCAGTGGCGGGAAGCTTGGTCCGGAGCACCTCCATAGACGTTGCAACCGTATTCGGCGCTGCACTGACCAACTCCACTAGAACACACCTCCGTTGCACAGCGGACGTCGACACATCGCAATCGGCACCACATCAAAACATCCCCGAAACCTCAGTTTCGGGGATCTCGCGCAATATTACTGGTCGGAGCGGGGAGACTTGAACTCCCGACCTCTTGCACCCCAAGCAAGCGCGCTAGCCAAACTGCGCCACGCCCCGACCCTTTCACAATCGCTATTATAGCAGACATCAGCAGGCCATTCAACCCTGACTTTGCCCTATGACTTTGCCCTAAGGTGGAACCGAAGCCGATTCTCACAGACGCTCTGGAAGGCCGCACAATCGGTTTCCTGAGCTTGCCCCCGCTTTCGTGCTTCCTGAAGCCGCAGCCACTCCATAGATGTGATCGCGCCGTTGACCCGGCTGCGTATGGTACAAACTGGGATGCTCGCTCTTTGACGAAAATTCCGCGGGTAGCGGCCAAATGTGAGCATGGGTGCATCAATTAGTGAGCATGCGCCGGCCAATTCCAGGGAACGTACTGGCTCTCGCAGCCATTGGACAGCCGCCTGATAACAGTCCATGGGAATTCGCCGCCCAGAGGCGCGCAGGGCGGCAGAAACATGGGCCAAAACGGCGAAAACATGGGGACATCTGGGCCGGATGCTCACTTGTTGCAGTGCTCGCGTCAGAATGTGAGCACATGCCTGGATTTTCCGTCAAGTATTGACGTACCCACTTGTTGCCATGTGCCTGGGCATGCAATCACCCGCTTTTCTGCCCCTACCTCCCGCAACGCCGCGCTGCGCTGATGCCTGCCTCTCGGCCCGCATCGTGTAGCTGGGGCTTTCGCATGGGAGGAAGCGGCGCCGCAGCACAGTCCGAGACGGGTCGCGCATCGGCATACCCGCGCTGAACAGGGCTTTGTCCAACTTGTCACGAGACTCGCAGGTCTGGCAGGTCTCCCGGGTCTCGCAGGTCTCCCGGGTCTCGCAGGTCTCCACGGAAGGCCTTTCGCGGAAGGCCCACCAATCGCCTGAGTCTCGGCAGATCCGGAGTTCGCCTCGCGCTACGGCCGCCGATAGAAGCCGGGAAGCTGCATGACTCGCGGACTATAGAGACACGATCGTCCCTGCGTGACAGCGGATGACCCGTCCATCGCGAGTCTGCACAAGCGGCGACTCCTCAGCCTCGCACCGGCTCGTTCGCCGTTCGCACCTGGGAGCGAAGGCGCAACCAGCGCCCACCGAGGTGAGATCGGGCACTTCTCCCGATATCGCGTGCAGCGGCTGCCTGCTGCCCAGGCGCGGCATGGAGAGCAAGAGCCCGCGGGTGTACGGATGAAGGGGATCCTCCATGATCGCATCGGCCGGCCCGCACTCTACAATCTGCCCTGCGTACATCACCGCTATGTTGTCGCAGAAATCGCCCGCAAGCGCAAGGTCGTGGGTGACTATGACTATGGCAGTGCCCATGTCATGGTTGATCTCTTCCATCAAGTCGAGCACTTGCGCTTGTATGGTCACATCCAGCGCCGTGGTGGGCTCGTCTGCCAGCAGCAAGCGCGGCTTGCACGCAAGAGCGATGGCGATCATGATCCTCTGCTGCATACCCCCGCTAAACTGGTGCGGATACTCGAGGTGACGGTGCTCCGGCGATGCGATGCCCACCCGTCTCATCAACTCGATCACGTAGTCGCGCTCTTCCTCGCGGTCGCGCCTTCCCTGCCACAGGCGCGACCGCAGGCAATCGCGTCGGGCTTCCGGCCTGCCTGCGCCGGACGGCGTCATGCCATGTACGCGCAGCGACTCGACGATCTGATCGCCCACCCGGTGCGCTGGGTTCAGGGTGGTCATTGGGTCCTGAAACACCATGGCTATCCTCTTGCCTCGCACATCGCGCATCTGGGCCGGCGATAGCTCAAGCAGATCGACCCCATCCAGCCGCACGTTGCCTTCCACAATGCGCCCCGGTCGAGGCACCAATCGCATTATCGACAGCATGAGCGCGCTCTTCCCGCATCCCGATTCGCCCACTACGCCAAGTACCTCTCGGGGCGCCACGGTCAGACTAACGTCTCTCACGGCTCGCACATTCCCGCGGGCTGAAGGATAAACAGTGTGCAAATTGCGCACGTCAAGCAACATGCCGGCTCCCGCGGCCGCGCCGGCGTCTACGCCACTAGCTACCTCATGCATCATCACAGATCCCATTGCCGATACTATCCCTCCATCATCTTGGGGTCCAACACATCGCGCAATCCCTCTCCGAGCAGGTTCATCCCCAGCACCAACAGCGCCAGCGCAAGCCCTGGAAAGGTTGCCACCCACGGTGAGGTAAGCATGTAGCGCCGTCCATCGTTTATCATGGAGCCCCACGCGGGCATCCGAGGCGGAATGCCAAGTCCCAGGAAGCTCAGGGAAGACTCCATAACGATCATGTTCCCCATGCGCAATGTGCCCAGAACCAGCATGGAGTTGACGATGTTGGGAAGTATCTCGCACGTGAGAATCACGCCATCGGACCTGCCCAGCACGCGCGCAGCCTCCACGTACTCCCGATTCTTCTCCGACATGACCAGAGCCCGCGCCAGCCTGTAGAACTCTACCCATCCTTTGAAACTGAGGGCCCACACCAGATTCCAAAAGCCGGGGCCCATGACCGACATCGCTCCTATCACGAATATCAGGTACGGAAACGCCAGCAGCAACTCGGTGAATCGGGCGAGCGCTCGGTCCAGCACGCCTCCATAGTAGCCCGCAACCATGCCCAGTCCCACGCCAACGAAAGCCGAGATGCACACTGTGGCCAGGCCCACCAGAATCGACACTCTGGCTCCGTGCATTATCCTCGACAGAATATCCCGGCCCAGCTGGTCAGTGCCGAGTAGGTTGCCTGTTCTCAGCCCGGGCGGAACCAACCGTCTTACCAGGTCCACAGCGCCGGGAGAGTATGGGGCCAATACCGGGGCAGCCACGGCGACCACCACATAGGCCAAGACTATGATCAGGCCGAGCCGTCCTCCCCTGTGCGACATCAGTCTGGGCCAGAAGCCTGCCCTCGCCCCGCTTGAGCCTGACATGTCGGCGGAGCGCGCAAGAGCGCCCTGATACAGTTCGTCAGTGTGCAGCGAAGCCTGCCCCATGGGTCTCACCTCCACAGCGGTCCTGGTCACTCAAGGGCCATCTTGGGATCCAACACCGTATATAGTAGGTCGGTAATGAGGTTCACCCCCACGAAGGTAAGCGCGTACACCATCACCGCCGCCTGCACCACCGGGTAGTCTCGAGCGAATATCGCATCCACGACCACCCTTCCTAGGCCGGGCCACCCGAATATGGTCTCCACAATCATGTTCCCACCCAGAAGCGAACCGAACTGCAGCCCTACCAGCGTCACTGTGGGAATCATCGCGTTGCGCAGAGCGTGGCGCGTGGTCACTGCCGGCTCGGGCACTCCCTTAGCCCTCGCAAACAGAACATAGTCCGACCCCAACACGTCGAGCATGCTTGAGCGGGTAACTCTGGCCACTACGGCCGCAACACCCAACCCCAGCGCGGCAGCGGGAAGGCAGAGATGGCGAAGAGCGTTGCCCAACGCCGTCATATCCCCTGTGAGCAATGCGTCCAGTGTGAGGAGACCGGTAATGTGCCGGGGCTCCATACCGTAGGCGATGCGCCCAGATGTGGGCAGCCATCCGAAAGTCATGGAGAACACGAGGATACCTACTATGCCGAGCCAGAATGCGGGAAGAGATACACCGATGAAAGACACGGCCGTACTCACCCTGTCGAACGCGGTGTTGTGCTTGAGCGCCGACACCACTCCCACGGGGATCCCCAGAGCCAGGGCGAACAGCATGGCGCACATGGCAAGTTCGATCG
Source organism: Firmicutes bacterium UBA5389 (assembly GCA_002409965.1). Lineage (GTDB taxonomy): Bacteria > Bacillota > DTU025 > DTU025 > DTU025 > UBA5389. Next base: position 80,192 of record DHON01000122.1, on the reverse strand, counting down.
TTGCGGGCAGCGCCTCGCGTATCATCTGTGCCACCGGGCGCGACCGTACTATTGAATAGCCCAGGTCTCCCCGGAGAAGCGCCTTAAGGTAGACCACCAGCTGACGGTGGATCGGCTGATCCAACCCCAGCCCAGTGCGGAGGGCGGCCATCTCCTCCTCTGAGGAGCTGGCCCCCTCCCCCATCATGATGTCCACAGGGTCGCCTGGTATCGCTCGCATCAGCACAAAAGCCGCCAGGGCCACAGCCAGCGCCAACGGAATCGTGGCCACTACGCGCTCGATCACCTTGACCTGCACGCGGCCCAGGCGTATCATCTAGCACCATACCCTGCTTCAGCCAGAAGCGCCCGCGCCTTCTGCGGATCGTAACCGTACGGCTCCAGATCCGGGTTGTGCCCGAACCCGCTGGGCAGGAAGGCTGTTGCTAGCCTCGAGGCGCCTCCAGCGTATATAGTGTTGAGAATGGTGTCCCAGTCGATTGCATGGTTCATGGCCTTGCGCACCCGGGCATCGCCAAATGGCGGCCGCGCGCAGTTCATCTCGACGCAATACACCCTAGTCCCTTCAGCCGACTTCACTTGCAGGTTGCGGTCGCGCAAGAGGTTGGCCGCCAGATGGGCCGGAACGGTCTGGATGATACTCACCTCACCCGTTTTCAGCGCGGCAACCCGCACGGTGGGATCGGGCATCATGCGGAATATGGCCCTCTTCACGCGAGCGGGACCGACCGGTTGCAGATCGGGCGAACCCCCGTAGTAGTCGCCGAATCTCTCCATCACTATCTTGTCGTCTAGACGACCTTCGACGAACTTGAACGGACCGCAGCCTACGGGTTTGCGGGCGAACGCATCGTCGCCCACGCTCAACAGGTAGCCTTTGGGCACTATCTGCACATGCACCAGCGCCTGCAGCAAAACGGAGAAAGGCGATGACAGTCTGAACCTCACTGCGTGGCTGTCGATCTTCTCCACAGCGACCAGAGTGCCAAGCAGTCCCTTGCGCGGCGAGGTCCTGCCTCCCATGGCTCCATCGCGGATGACCCGGTCGAAGCTGAAAACCACATCGTCCGCAGTGAGCGCGTCCCCATTGTGGAACTTGATGCCACGGCGGATCTTGAGCACGTACTCAGTGTCGGACAGCGCGGTCCACGACTCTGCTATCTCCGGAACGACCCTGCCGTCTGGGGTGCGCGTAACAAGGCCATCGAACATGTTCCTGATCACGGTCTCAGTCAGGCGGTCGCGGTAGGCCGCGGGATCCAGCGTCAATATGCTGTCGCCCGCCATCCCCACCACGATAGTGTCGCCGCGCTTCAGCCCCACATCGTGCAAGTTGATCCTGGAGTCCATCGATGGGCGCCAGTCGAGCACATCGGCTCGGGCCGCCTCGGTCTCAAGCAGAGCGTAGCCAAAGATCCACGGCGCATCTTCCCAGAGAATGTCCTGCGCCTCGAAGTAGACGCGTTGTCGCGCCTCGGCCTCGGCGCTGCTCATACCGAGCGCCGCGTCGAGCGCCGCGTCGAAACGCGGGTTGCTGTAGAAGGAGTAGTTGCCGCGATCACCCGTCTTGAGCTTGGGTACCGCCAGATCGAACGGGTCGAAGTAAGCGCTGCCCCAGTCCGTAAGGTACATCTGCCTTTCCCCAGCCAGAATGCGCTCCTTGAGCGCGCTCCACTCCCATACCCGCACTTCCGCCGACACGCCAACGGCGCGGAGATACTCGGAGATCGCCTGGGCTTCATCTGAGCGGTCGGCGGTTGTATCCACAATCACTGAGAGGATCTTCCTCGCGCCGCTCGCCGACACAGGCAGAGAGGTCGCCGCACACGCAAGCAATAGACCTATCGAAATGGCCATTATCCAACGGTGCTTCATAGATATGATCACCCTCCGTCCATACTGGATTTCCAGATAGACGTGCGATTAGCTGATGGGGAACGCAAGATAAGCAAGTGGAGAGCAAGCTGCAGATGAAGAGACAAAGGCACAATGGGCCGAAACAAAAAGTGCCCAGGGACACACCCGGGCACGGATGAGCGTCCCTTCATTTCGCTTGCGAGGTTAGCTGACGGGCTCGGGCCGAAGGTGATAGCCCTACCTGCACTTCGCAGGATTCGCCCCATCCACTGGGATTTGGGTCCCCCGCTCTTCCACCAGGGAAGATTCAGCGGATGCGCGCCGGGAGGCGCACATCGTTCACGCACGTATTCAACTGTCGCTACCCTGAATGCTATCATCCAGAACAGGCGATGTCAACCATCCTGCTACCCCGTCCGACTACCCCGCGAATTCCAACCCCGGCGCCGCAATGCTATAATATACCCATGGAGGTGATGGGCTTGACGCCAAGAGACCCTCGTACACCACTGGTTTCCGCAGTGGATGTCACCAAACACTTCATAATGACCGAGTCATTCCTCGCGCGCCGACTGGGCGGCGCAGCCACTAGGCGCACTCGGGCCGTGGACGGAGTCACGCTCGACATATTTCGCGGTCAGACCGTCGGCCTCGTCGGCGAATCAGGCTGCGGCAAGAGCACGTTCGGCCGCACTCTGGTGGGGCTGACCGAGCCCACGTCCGGGCAAGTCTTCTACGAAGGATCCGCGGTATGGGGCCGTGACCGCCTCGGCCGCGGCGAGCTAAAGGACAAGGCCCAGATCATCTTTCAGAACCCATACAGCTCGCTCAACCCCAGATATACAGTTCGCCGCATCGTCGGAACAGCTCTGGCCGCGCGCGGGGTCAAGCCCGCCGACGGCGAACGCGAGACGCAATCCTTGGTTAGGCGGGTCGGCCTGGCCCCGGACCATCTTGATCGATACCCACACCAGCTCAGCGGCGGGCAGCGCCAGCGTGTGGGCATCGCGCGCGCCCTGGCCATGCGCCCGCAGTTCATAGTGGCGGACGAGCCTCTGTCCTCGCTGGACGTGTCGGTGCAAGCCCAGATAATCGGGCTGCTGCAGGACCTCCAGAGGGAATACGGACTCTCCTACTTGCTCATCTCGCACGATCTGCGGGTAGTGTACTATATGAGCGACACTGTGGCCGTCATGTATCGCGGGCAGATCGTGGAATCGGCCCCTGCCGAAGAGCTTTTCGCGCGACCGTCTCACCCGTATACCCAGCAACTGTTGTCAGCCATCCCCGGCAGCGGTCACCGGCTCAGCAGACGTAGCTCACGGCAGACTCGCGCTTTGGGTCCTAACGGCGCCGGCGCCCGGGCGTCGGCCAGCGGCGAGGAGCATGAGCAACGGCGCGGCTGTGGTTTCGCCCACCGCTGCCCGAATGCGGCTCGCATGTGCGCGACGGAGTATCCCGTTCTGGCCCCATTGTCGAAGTACTCAGACCCATGCCCGGGCGTGGCCGTGGGCGTGGGCCCTAGCGCCGACCCGGACTCCACCTCCCCACACTTAGTAAGATGTCATAGAGAGTGCGGATCACAGTGAGGCGCATTGCAGCGTCCGGCGATCACAGCCCAGGTGATGCCGAAGCCCTGGAAGTCCTGCTCAAGATGGTTCATATCCGCGATAGCCTCACCCCAAAACCCGGTTCAGCTCAGATGGACGCTGTACGTGGATCCCGACACTTGGCTGATCAGGCGCGCCGAAGTCGTCGAGGGCGCGGTTGGCGCGACAGTCTCAGTGCAACTGGACTTCAATGAATAAGCGTAGCCGTGGTCACGGTCTACGCTTGTCGCTTGTCGCTTGTCGCTTGTCGCCCCGGCAATCGAGCTACGCCGACCAGATGTCCGCCTGGCTACATAACCGAGTCTTTCAGTTCCTTGCCTGGCCTGAACACCGGCACTCTGCGCGCTGGAATGCGTATTTCCTCCATGGTCTTCGGGTTGCGGCCAACGCGGGCTTCTCTCTGCTTCACCTCGAAGCTGCCGAACCCAACGAGCTGCACCTTGTCACCCGTCTTGAGCTGCTCTTTTATGGTGTCGAAGACTGCGTCGACCGCCCGGGCGCTGTCTTTCTTGGTCATCCCGGCCTTGGCGGCTACCGAATCAACCAGGTCGGACTTGGTCATGCCCTCCGCCCCCTTCCACCAGTATGTTTTCCAGCCCCGCGCGCCATTATTACTTCAGGCGCAGCGAGTCGGGGGCCCGGCTACAGAATGATACAGATCAGCCCGCCGCTTCCCTCATTCACGATCTTCTGCAGCGTTTCCTGGAGTTTCTCCTGGGCGTTGGTGGGCATGTGAGCCAGTTTTGCCTCTATGCCCTCCCTGATCAGGTCCTGCATGGACGTTCCCAGGAACTCCGTCTGCCAGATCTTGCTAGGGTCTTCCGCAAACTCCTCCGCAATGCGCCGCGCAAACTCCTCGCTCTGCTTCTCCGTTCCCACAAGCGGCGTGACTTCCGTCTTGATGTCGGCACGGATCATGTGAATCGATGGGGCCATGGCCTTCAGCCTCACGCCGCACCTGCTGCCCTGCCTGATGATGTCCGGCTCTTCGAAGGCGATCTCGTCCAGGAACGGCATCACGATGCCGTAGCCCTTCGAACGCACCTGATCGAGAGCGGTAGCTACCTTGTCGTACTCGCGCTTGGCGTGAGCGAGGCTACGCATCATCCTCATCACATCGGAATCGCCTGCAACCTCCGCCCCGATCACCTCCGAGATGACCGTGTAGAACAGCGCCCTCGGGGCAGTCAGCTCGATTGAGACGCGCCCGGTTCCCAGATCGAGCAGGGCCACCACGGCAGACTGGGCGTTAGGCGACAACCCGAGCATCTGGACCGCGCCCTGCACGTCTCGGACTCTGTCCACAGACTCCACCGCCTGTCGGACACTGGCGATGAACCCGGCGCGCACCGGGTGCGTCTCATCCAGTTCCGCAACCCAGTCAGGCAAGCGTACCGATATTTCGCGCACTGGGAACTCGCTCAACACGCCGTCGAGAACGCCCATGATATCCTCACTCGACATGCGCAGGCAGTCCACTGGGATGACGGGCACATCGTACGCGGCCGCCAGGGTCTCACCCAGACCGCGGGTGTCGTCAGAGGCGGGGTGCATCGAGTTGAGCACCACGATGAACGGCTTGCCCAGTTCCTTCAGTTCGCTGATGACTCGGCGCTCTGCGTCTACGTAGTCTTCCCTCTTGATCTCCGTGATCGACCCGTCTGTCGTGACCACCAGCCCTATGGTGGAGTGCTCCTGTATGACCTTCTCCGTTCCGATTTCGGCCGCTTCTTGAAACGATACTTCCTCGTCAAACCAGGGCGTTCGCACCATACGCGGGAAGTTAGCCTCCTCGTATCCCAGGGCGCCCGGCACGGTGTACCCAACGCAGTCAACCATTCGCACCGCTGCTCGGGTCTTCTCGGCCAGTGTGATCTCGACCGCCTCGCCCGGCACGAACTTGGGCTCGGTAGTCATGATGGTCTTGCCGGCGCCGCTTTGAGGCAGCTCGTCACGGGTTCGCTCCTTCTCGTAGGCATCCTTCATGTTGGGCAGGACGATCAGGTCCATGAACCTTGAGATGAACGTGGACTTGCCCGTCCTGACCGGGCCGACGACGCCTATGTAGACATCTCCTCCCGTGCGCTCCGCAATGTGCCGGAAGATATCGAATTTCTCCATACGCGTGCCCTCCCTCGCATCGTGTCCGGGTGGAGGCGGTGCCACACCCGCAAGACCATGCGCGGGTTGTACCTGCTCCATGACGCTATATGTATATTAGGCGGTGGGGGGATTATGCAGAAGTCAGACCAGGCGGGGCAAAAGACCTGCCATCGCCAGCAAGTCCAGCTCGTTGTGGTCGATGATGGGCAAGACCAGGCTCGGATCGCCCGTCCTGACATACTCGACGTACACCTCGGGGATGAGTCGTCCGGGGATGTCGTCTTCCCTGGGACAATCGAGCACCATGCTCTGAATGGTGGCGAGCTTGCAGTCGGGCAGGGCGTCATAGAAGCGGCGCCTAGCGGGCCATCGCAAGTCGACCACCATGGCGTCGAGCTCGTCCGTCCACCCATGGTAGGCCATGCGGCGCGAGATGAACGGCAGGTCGAACGACTTGCCGTTGTAGGTTACAACCGCCCGCGCCCGGGCAAGCCGCGCGCGCGCTTCTTCGAGCACGGCCGCTTCTTCGTCATAGTCGCGCGCGAAGGCCTGCACTAGGCGGAAGCCAGGCTCCGACTGGGGCAGCAGCATGCCCACCATGAACAGCGGGCACGTGGATGCCAGGCCAGTGGTCTCGATGTCGACGAACGCAACATCGTCCGGACCGCATAGGCTCAGCAGCTCGATATCGCGCACTCCGAGGCGCGCGAGAGTGTGACCATCGGCGCGGTCCAACGCCTCGACTGCCGGACGCGCCAAGTCGGCCCAGCGTGGATGCTCCAGAAGGTCGTACAGGGTGTTGTAGCCCTCTGCCCGCAGGCGGGCCTCGGTAACCGGGCCGATACCGTACACCAACTGCAGGTTCTGCGCTATGCAGCACGCGGCGGACCGCTCGGCGGTCCAAACGCATCCGAGATCGACAGTAACCGGCCTCTCTATCACGATGCACTCGCCGAAGGCGTTTTCCACGGGCGCCCCGCGAGGGAAATCGGGGACGGGCAAGCCATCTCAACCTCCGTTCAGCCAGGGCCGATTCCGACTACAGCTGCAGCGTATAGCGGACTCTGTAGAGAACCTCTGTGCGCCCCACCGGCGCCGGCAGGCTGAAGCGCGCCAGCCCTGACGGACTGCGCGCGGCTGTAACCGGAGCGCTCTGGAGGACGGCCCACTCACCTGGGAACTCCTCCAGAATAACCACATCGGCCTGGTCCGACCCGGAGTTGGTTATGCGTATCTGGTAGGCCTCCTCCCACGAGCTGGTTCCGATCTTCTTCTGGTCAGTGCGGGCCTTCTCCACGCGCAAGAAAGGCGCTCTGCCCAGACGCACCATGACAGAACCGGAAGCGCCGATCGGCGCCACATTATCCTCGCCGAGCAGGTAGGCAGCACCGTCTTCAGAACGCGCGTACACGGTCGCACATCCGCCGGGCAACGGCGGCTCCAGCTCAGGCCCTGACACGGTCATCTCCAGCGCCAGAACGACGTGGGGCTCTTCCTTACGATAGACGGCTGGGTCCGGCTGGGTGATCCCTATTCGATCGACAAGGTACACCATGCGGGCCGGCACTTTGTCCGCCTTCACGGCCTGCAAGTAGAAGTCAGCGCCGTGCGGCATCTCGTCCGGGCAGGCCACGCCGACTGACGTAACGCCCAAAGCGGCCGCGCCGCGCACACCGGACTGGCCGTCAACGACATTCGAATACCCTGCGACCAGCGTCATGCTTCGAGGAGACAACGGGGACCCGGTCTGGTTGCTCACACAGTACCATCCAAAGACGGCGGCCTCATCCCGGCGCCCGTCCAGGACTATGGTGTACGACGCGCTCCAGGTGAGACCGGAGAATGCATACGTCAGCCTCAGCGACGCCGGGCCGGGTGACTGGGGAACCACTGTGAACACCAGGCATCGCGCGGACGGGTCGAAAAACTTGGACTTCACTTCAACGCGGCCGTCTACAGCCGCAAGCTCTGCATTCTGGGCGTTCACCGATTCCGGCAGTGGGCCGACCACCAGGCGGTTGGGCCCGGCCTCAAGATCCGCCTCGATCACGCGCGTGCCCACAGCAGACCCGGATTGGTACACCACGAGAATGTCGGACACGGCGGGAACACCAGGCTCAGCCGATGCGCTGGATCCCCCCGGCGCAGCCATGGCCAAGAGCGCCAGGGCAACCAGCACGAACAGCCCCGCTCGGCGCATACGCGCACCAGGGCTTGAGGCTCTCCCGAGTGTTCCAATCCACATCTGGCTGTCAACCTCCGATGTTGCTCTAAAGATGAAGATTCAACTCCGACCCCCGAGTTTCCTCTGCAGGTCCTGCGCGAATCTGAGCATGGCAAATTCCACCTGGTGACGAGTGAGACCTCCCTGCAGATAGACATCGTACGGAGGGCGTAACGGGGCATCGGCCGACAGCTCTATCGACGCGCCCTGCACGAATGTGCCCGCCGCCATTATGACTTCGTCGGCGTAGCCTGGCATCGGCGCGGCCACAGGGGCGACGCCGGCGTCTACGGGCGATGTGGACTGTACCGCCCGGCAGAAAGCATGAACGGCCTCCGGCGAGCCCAACCTGACAGCGAGCACTATATCGTGCCTGCCTTCGCCGGGCTGCGGCGACACCTCGAAGCCGAGGCTCGAAAGGAACGCCGATGCGAACTGCGAGCCCGCCACCGCCTCTCCTGTAACGAGGGGCGCCATGAAAAGCCCCTGGGCCAGAAGACGCGTAAACCCCAGAGTGGGGCCTGCGTGCGAGCCCAGTCCGGGCGCGGTAAGCCGCTCCGCCGCCATCTCCACCAGGTCGGCTCGGCCCACCACGTAACCGCCGCACGGAGCGATCCCGCCGCCGGGGTTCTTGATCAGCGACCCGGCCGCCACATCCGCGCCCGCCCGAGTGGGTTCGCCGGTTTCGGTGAACTCGCCGTAGCAGTTGTCCACGAACACCACGGCCTCGGGATTGGCGGCCTTCACGCAATGGGATATTATTCCTATGTCGGCGCATGACAGGGCCCTGCGCCATGAGTAGCCGCGCGAACGCTGAATCAGCACCATCCGAGCGCCCTCGGCTGCCCGGGATATGGCTTCGTAGTCGGGCTCCCCGGATTCGTCCGGCGCCACCTCCAGGTAGTCCACGCCGTAGTCAGCGAGGGAACCGCGCACCTTGCGGTCGCGGCCGATCATGGTGACCATGGTGTCGTAAGGCGCCCCGTACGCCGACACGAGAAGGTCGCCCGGGCGCAGCACGCCAAAGACCACCGCCGCCAAGGCGTGCGTTCCCGATACCATCTGTATCCGCACCAGAGCAGCCTCAACCGCGAAGATGTCGGCGAATGCTCTCTCCAGGCGCTCCCGGCCAGTGTCGTCATACCCGTAACCGTTTGTTCCGCCGAAGTGATAGTCGCCCAGCCCGGCTCTGCCCAGCGCCGCCAGCACTCGCGCAGTGTTGACCCGAGCGATCTCATCGGTTGCGGCGAGTTCGGCCGCTATGCCCGCCCGCACCTGCCGCGCCGTGTCCAGCCATTCGCGCTCCAGCCCGAGCCGGAGCGCGATTTCACCGTCGTTCATGTCGTCCAAGCGTAATGTCCACCTCTTCCATCCAGTCAGCAAGCCTCAGCATGATCTCTTCGGCCACATCCGAGGGCCCCGAGAACTCCTCCATGTCCAGCCAGGTGATGTCGTGGTGCTTTCGGAACCACGTCATCTGCCGTTTGGCGTATTTGCGCGTCTCGAGCTTCACAGCGTCGACCGCCTGTTCCAGCGTCTCCCGGCCCGCGAGGTATAGAGCGAACTCCTTGTACCCTATGGCCTGCATGGCAGTGGCCTCAGGATTGTAGCCCATCCGGAGCAGCCCGCCTACCTCGCGGGCCAGCCCATCGGCGACCATCTGGTCTACGCGCATGTCAATCCGCCGGTTGAGCGCATCGCGCGGCATGGTCAGCCCAAAAAGCCTGGCATCATAGGCGAGCGCGGGCACATGCTTCCTCTGCAGCCGAGTGATGGGGCAACCGGTCACCTCGTGCACCTCGAGGGCGCGCACGATCCTCCTTAGGTCGTTGGGATGAATGCGCCTGGCGGCCTCAGGGTCGGCCAGCGCCAGCCTGGCATGGAGCACGGCCGCTCCCTCCGGCCCCGCCGCCTCTGCCTCGCGCTGGAGCCTGGCTCGCACCTCGGGGTTTCGGCCTTCGTCCGGGAATAGGAACCCCCTCACCACAGCGTCCACATACAGACCTGTGCCGCCCACCATGATGGGCAGGCCGCCCCGATAGGCGATGTCCGCTATGGCTGCCGCGGCCAGCTCCTGGTAACGCGCTACGTTCCACACCTCGTCCGGATCGGCGACGTCTATGAGATGATGTGGGACGTCAGCCTGTTCGCTTCGGGTCGGCTTGGCGGTGCCGATGTCCATTCCGCGGTAGACTTGCATGGAGTCGGCGGAGACGATCTCCCCACCGAGCCTGCGCCCAAGCTCCATCCCCACTGCCGACTTGCCTGAAGCCGTCGGGCCCACAATTGCCAGCACCGGAAGGCGCCCCAGTTCCGTCATGGCCGATTGGCCCCGCAGTCGACATCTATGATACCGTATTCGATCCGGCTCCCCCAGTCCATCAACGATAATCAACGCCGACCAAAGCTCCTTTCCAGTGACTCCTTGGACACAGTGACTATCACAGGCCGTCCGTGCGGGCATCTCATGGGATCCTCACACTGCAACAGGCCCTCTACCAGCGACTCCATCTCCTCGCGGCGCAGCGCGGCGCCGGCCTTCACCGCGGCATGACACGCAAGCGATACGGCGACATGGTCGGCCAACGACTCAGGATCAGCCTCCGCAGGCGCCGCCGCAATTCCCTCCACCGCCGCGCCCAGGGCTTCTCGTGGCAGCATGGCCGCCGCCGCGAACGGAACACCGCGAACCAGAACAGAGGCCGCGCCGAATACGTCTACCTCAAAGCCCATCCGGGCCAAGGTCGACTGATGGCGCGTCACTAGATCAGTGTCGGCAGCCCCCAGCTCCACCAGCTCCGGCGAGAGCAACAGCTGAGTGCAACCGCCGGACGATGCCGAGGCCGATGCGAGCCGCCGCCTGTACGCCTCCACCAGCACCCTTTCGTGCGCCACGTGTTGGTCGATGATGAGCAGACCGGAATCGCTCTCGGCCAGTATGTAGGTTCCGGCGAGTTGGCCGATTACGGCGATGGGCCCGGCCGGGCCGGCGATCGCGCCGCGCGGGCCGCTCAGGTCGCTGTGGCTGTAGCTATGGCCAGGTCCGTAATCCGAGCCGCGGTCAGACGCCGCGCTCGGCCACAACCGCGCGCCTTCGCCGCCTGGCCCGCTGCCTGGCCCGCTGCCCAGCCCGCGGCCTGGCCCGCCGCCTGGCCCGCTGCTCGATCCGCTGCCAAACCCACCGATGTCGACAGCCTCGGCGACCCCGCCTCGCAGATCGCGGCCGATATCCGGCACGGCCTCCATCGACCGTAGAGCGGCGGATACTGCGCCGTGCACCGCTGAATACACATCTGACTCAGACGCGAACCTCACCTCGCTCTTGGCCGGGTGCACGTTGACGTCAACACACGCTGGGTCCAGCGTTATGCAGAGCACCACAGGGGCCTTCTTGCCGGCCGGCACCGATCGATCGTAGGCGCGGTCGATGGCCGCCCATACCGTCTTGCAGGAGACAGGCCTCCCGTTAACCAGGACGTGCTGCACGTCCCGGCTGGACTTGGCCAAATCGGCCGGCCCGGCCAGGCCCCGCACCGCTATCCCATGGGACGTCTTGTCCACCGGAGCCATGGCGCGAGCCAGCTCCACGCCGAGCACGGCTGCCGCCGCCTCGCGCAGTGACCCATCGTGCGGCGTGGACAGCACGTTCCGCCCGTCCACCTCGAGGCCGAAGCAGACCTGGGGGTGAGCCAGCGCCAGCCTGCCAAGGGCGCCTATGATTCGCCGTGTCTCCGTAGCAGGAGAGCGAAGGTACTTAAGGCGTGCCGGGGTGTTGTAGAACAGGTCGCACACGGTTATCGTGGTGCCCTCCGGCGCGCCCGCTGGGGCCGGCGCGCCCACCAGGCTGCCCTCGGCTGTCACCAGTGTGCCTTGGGCAGCGCCCCGCTCGCGCGTGATCAGCCTCACCTTGGCCACCGATGCGATGCTGGGCAGCGCCTCGCCTCGAAAGCCCAGAGTCGTAATGGAAAACAGATCCTCGGCCCGGGATATCTTGCTCGTGGCGTGCCGGGCAAAAGCGCGGGATGCATCGTCGCGGCTCATTCCGCATCCGTCGTCGGATACCGAGATCATCTCGAGCCCTCCGCCGGCCACCTCAACTCGCACAGCGCGCGCCCCTGCGTCTATCGAGTTCTCGACGAGTTCTTTCACGACAGAGGCCGGGCGCTCCACAACCTCGCCTGCTGCGATCCTGTCGGCCACCTCCGGCGAAAGCTTCACGATGCGCATGCCAAATCACCTACTCCTGCATTCGCTTCAGCTCGTAGAGCAAGGACAGCGCTTCGCGCGGCGCTAGCGCATCGGGGTCGATGCTCTCGAGCCGCTCCCACACCCGCCTGGCGCAGTCGTCGCCATCGGTCACAGCGGCTATCGGCAGAGGTTCCTCATCCGTCCAGCCGAACAGGGTCATCTGATGCCCGCCTGACGGCTGGGCGCTCTCTAGGCCGCGCAGGATCTGCTGCGCCCGTCTGACGACCTCCCTGGGCAGCCCGGCCATTCGCGCCACATTCAGGCCATAGCTACGGTCCACGCTCCCCCGCGCCAGTCTGTACAGAAAGACCAGTTCACCTTGGCGCTCGACCGCCCCAACGTGGTAGTTCCGCGCATACGCCAGACGTTCCTCGAGCGCTGCAAGCTCGTGGTAGTGGGTGGTGAACAGAGTGCGCGCCCCCACCTCATCATGCATCCATTCCGCCGTCGCCCAGGCCAGGGCCATCCCGTCGTAGGTGCTGGTCCCACGGCCCAGCTCGTCTACGAGGACCAGGCTGCGGGAGGTCGCGGTGTTCAATATGCTGGCCACCTCCAGCAGCTCCACCATAAAACTGCTCTTCCCCGAGCCGATGTCGTCGTAGGAGCCGGCGCGGTAGAATATGGCGTCGCACACGCCGATTCTCGCCTCCCTGGCAGGCACGAACGATCCCACCTGGGCCATGAGCGTGATCAAGCCCATGGTGGCGAGAACCGTAGACTTGCCCGCCATGTTGGGACCGGTGATGATCAAGAGGCGCCCCCCATCGGCGCCCGTCTCCATGTCGCTGGGCACGTATCGAGACGGCCCCAGGATCCTGGCCAGCACCGGATGGCGAGCTTCGCGGATCACGGTGGCGCGTCCGTCGTCGACCACAGGCCGCACGTAGCCGCAGGCCCGCGCATCCTCGGCGAAGCATGCCGCCGCGTCCACCTGTGCAACCGCACGGGCGGTCGACAGAATCCGAGGCAGATACCCCGAGACCTCCTCGACTACTTGCTGGAATATGGCCGCTTCCAACCGCACTAGGCGCTCTTCGGCACCGAGGATCTTGGATTCCAGCTCCTTCAGCTCGGGCGTGATGTATCTTTCGGCGTTGGCCAGCGTCTGTTTGCGCGTGTAGTTGTCGGGCACTAAGTGGGCGTTGGCATGCGTCACCTCGATGTAGTAACCGAATACCTGGTTGAAGCCGACCTTTAGCGACCGGATCCCGGTGCGCTCGCGCTCGTCGGCCTCAAGCGTAACCAACCACTCGCGCCCCTCGGTGGACGCCTGGCTCAGTTCGTCCACTTCCGTGCTGAACCCGGGGCGGATGACCCCGCCCTCGTTCGCGCTGGCTTTGGCGTCTTCGCGTATGGACTCACGGATTCGCCTCACCGCCTCGGGAACGGGATCCACGGCAGATCGAAGCTCCACAAGGCGCGGCGCGGTCGCCGCCGAAAGCGCCTGCTGCAGTTGGCCTGCGGCCTCAAGCGACGCGGCCAGGGCCAGCAGGTCTCGGGGTCCGGCCGTCCTGTAGCCGATCCGGCCGCATGTGCGCTCCAGGTCGTACATTCGGTCCAGCGCAGCGCGGACATCGGCTCGCATGAACGCCTCGGCAGCCAGCTCCTCAACACAGTCGAGCCGCGCGTTGATCTCCGCGACCGAAATGGACGGGCGCTCCAGCCAGGCCCGGACAAGCCTGCCGCCCATGGGCGTGCGCGTATCGTCCATCGCCCGAAGCAGACCCCTTTCCCGCCCGAAAAGATCCAAAGCCCGCCGCGTGGGCGCGTCCACCTGCATGAAATCCCCCAGGCGGTAGACGCGCATGCGCGATATCTGCGGCGCGCGAGACATCTGGGTCTCCTGAATGTAGGAGACGAGGGCCCCGGCGGCCCGGACAGCCAGGTCCATGCCGTGGGCGCCGAAGCCTTCGAGCGACGCCGCATCGAACTGCCCAAGAAGCGTCTCCCGAGCGTGCGTCAGTTCAAAGTGCCTGCGCGGCCTGGGATACGACACGAATTCGCCCTGCGCGCAAGGCACGGCCTCGTCCTCGGGATAGATGCACTCGCTCGGCGCGATCCTGCCCACCTCCTCGCAGATCAGCCTGGACGCATCGTCGCCCAGAGCCTGCGTGGCCAGGAGTTCTCCAGTGGAAGCATCGCATGCCGCAAGACCTATGCCTGCCGATGCGGCAACCACTGCGATCAGGAAGTTGTTGACTGCTGGGTCGACCGCGTCTGCCAGGGTTCCGGGGGTGACCACGCGCACGACCTCCCGGCGGACTAGGCCCCGGGCCACACGGGGATCCTCCACTTGATCGGCTATGGCCACCTTGTGACCATTCTGCACCAGCGTGGCGATGTAGCCGTCCACGGCGTGGTGAGGAACCCCGCACATGGGCATCTTGTTGGACGGGCCCGCATCGCGGCTCGTCAGCACGATGCCCAGCTCGCGGCTGGCCACCTCCGCATCTTCGCAGAACATTTCGAAGAAGTCGCCCAGCCTGAACAGGAGTATGGCATCGGGGTGCTTCTGCTTCAGGTCGCGGTACTGCTTGATCATCGGCGTCGGCTTAGGACTCACTCTATCGGCCCCGCCTTCCCCGGCACGCCGATCTGCTCGCCGTGAAGCGTCCACGTGTGCGGCTCGATCACCTTCACCATCACCAGGTCGCCCGGAGCGAGGACGCCGCCTGAACGGCGGTCGCCGTCGGCGCCGGCCGCATCGGGCGCTTTGGGGCGCCAGTGCACCATCTTGTTGGACCTGGTCCTGCCGGCGAAGGTGGACGGATCGCGCTCAGACGGGCCGTCCACCATGACCTCAACTACGTGCCCGCGCAGTGACTCATTGACGCTCTCGGCAGTGGCGTTCACCAATTCTATGAGACGGTATATCCGGCCACGCTTCACGTCCTCCGGCACCTGATCGGGCAAGGAGGCCGCCACGGTGCCTTCCCGCGGAGAGTAGATGAAGGTGAACGCGGCGTCGAACCGCGCCTCCCGCACCACATCCAGGGTCGCCTCAAAGTCGGCTTCGGTTTCACCCGGGAAGCCCACCATGATGTCGGTGGTTATGGACGCTCCGGGTACAGCCTGCCTGATACGGCTGAGCAGGTCCAGGTAACGTGCCCTGGTGTAGCCCCGGTTCATCGCCTTAAGCACTCTGTCGCTTCCGGCCTGAAGCGGCAGATGGAAGTGCTCGCATACCTTCTCGCATGAGGCGACTGCCCCAATCATCTCGTCGCTGAAATCGCGGGGGTGTGATGTAGTGAACCGTATTCGCGAGATCCCCGTTACGGCGTTCACTGCGCGAAGCAGGTCAGCGAAATCCGGGGCCCGGCCGCAGCTTCCCGGCGGCAGGCCGCGTCCGTATGAATTCACGTTCTGGCCCAGAAGCGTCACTTCGCGGCAGCCCGATGCCGCAAGCTCGCGCACTTCGGCCAGGATGTCCTCCGGTCGCCTGCTGCGCTCTCTGCCCCGCACGTAGGGCACGATGCAGTAGGCGCAAAAGTTATTGCACCCGTAGGTGATGTTGACAAAGGCCTTGTGCGCGAACGCCCTCGATGCCGGCAACCCCTCCACGATCTCATGGGCTTCGTCCCATACCTCGATCACGCGCTCCCCCGCCGCGACCCGCGCCACAAGCTCAGGCAGTCGGTGAATGTTGTGAGTCCCAAACACCAGGTCGACCCAGGGCATTCGATCGCGCACCATGGCCCTGACGTGTTCCTGCTGCACCATGCATCCCGAGATGCCTACGATCATGCCCGGCCTGCGCTCTTTGAGCCTCTTCGTGTCGCCCAGATTGCCCAAGGCGCGGTTCTCCGCGTTCTCCCGCACGCAGCATGTGACGAATATAACAAGGTCAGCATCGCCGCGGTCGCCGCCGTCTTCGCCCGGCCGCGCCGTTTCGTATCCAATCTGCTCCAAGAGCCCTGAGATGGTTTCGGCATCACGCTCGTTCATCTGGCAGCCAAAGGCGACAACCCTGGCTTTCTTGTGTTCAACGTGCATCACCAAGCCTCCCGAACGGCAATCGCTACTGAGCGGGCGCGAGCGCCCCGATGAGCATGTCCATGATCTGATCGTAGTCGGGCGCGGGCACAGGTCCCGCCTCCGGCAACTCAATCCTCCGCTCGATGCCATCCCGCACCTTGTCAAATTTGGCCAGATCCCCAAAAAGCAGCCCGCCCACGAGCCTTCCCCCAGACAACACCAGCTTGCGTCGGATTCCTCGCGCCGCATCCTCGGACACGACGGCTGTCGCGCCAGCCTGATCCTGCACATCCCCGATTGTGAAGATCCTGGTACCCATCACCATCAGAGTGTACGACGGCGGCACAGCCTTATACTCAATCAGTGCGTTGTCGGCGATAGCCCCGGCAGCGTTGGCGCCGGCCACCTTTCCCTGAGCCATGGCCACCGGCCAGGTACCGCCGGGCGCGCCTGCAAACTCCGCCACATCGCCTGCGGCATGTATCCACGGCTGCGATGTGCGCATCATGGAGTCCACCACGACTCCGCGGTTGACGCGGATCGCCGCCGACTCCGCAAGGTCCAAGTTGGGCCTGACCCCCGTGGAGAACAGCACCACTTCGCCTGGGATCTCCTCGCCTGAGGCCAGTCGCACTCCGCGCGCCGTCACTGACTCGCTGGAAGCCGCAAGGTGCAGCTTGATCCCTGCCCGCGCCACGATGTCCGAAAGCATCTGCGATGCCTGCTCGTCCAGGATCTTGCCGAGAAGCCGGGGCCCATGTTCGAGCAGGTGGACCGTGAGGTCCAGCTTGGCCAGGGCCCACGCCGCTTCCAGCCCGAGCGGGCCTGCGCCCACCACGCAAACCTCCCGCGCGCGCCTGCAGGCTCTAGTGATCGCCTGGGCATCGGCCGCCGTGCGCAGGGCGAACACGCCCTCCCTGTCGAGCCCGGGCAGCGGAGGCATGAACGGCCTGCTGCCGCAGGCCAGCACAATTGCGCGCGCAGGCAGACGCGCATCGTCGTCGAGGACGACCTCTCTGCGCTCCGCATCGATGGCCCGCGCCATGCGTCCGAGCAACACCTCTGCCCGGCGATCCCCGTACCATGCAGGCGGTTTCACAGCAATACGCTCGGGCGCGATTTCTGATCCGAGGAGGTGTGACAGCCTGGGGCGGAAGTAGGCATAATGAGGTTCGCCCGACACAATCGTCACGGGAACGTCCGGATCGTGGTCTCTTATTCCTTCAAGGGCCATCAGGCCGGCCGGGCCAAGTCCGATGATGACAATGCCCGGTTCTTCAGAACGGTTCATGGTCGAGGCAACCTCCTCTTCGAACTGCAGTCTGAGCTTGAGCGCTCTACGCGTATTATACCACCCATCGCAGGCAGGCGAAAAGCAGGGCTGGATATAAGCGGCAGGGCCGCGCGCGCGCGCGGCCCTGGGAATGGACCGATGCACTATCTAAACAGGAGGAAAACTACGACCAGTACTATGCCGATGATGATCAGCCACCACCACCACGGGAATCCCCAGAGAAACCAGGTCGTCTTGGTTTCAGCGCTCTTCTCAGTCATTACGTCTCACCCCCGTGCCCCATGGGCATGCTAGAACCACCATTCGACGAACAGGAACACGACAAGCAGGATGAAGAGCGGCAACAGCTTGCCAAGCCCTGTGTTTGACGAAAACAGACCATCGAGTTTCACTGCCGCGCCTCCGATCTTACCCCTTCTACTCTGGCCTATCGCCTGGAGGAGCGAGCCCCGGGCCAAGCGTCTCCATTAGCTTAGGGAGCATATTGGACCTCATTCCCTCCTCGGCCAACGAGCCGAGGAGAGATGCGAAACTTGGGTCAGACGAGGCTCTCGCCATCACGGTCTGCAGCATCTTGGTGATATCCTCCGGCCGCGGAGCCTGAGGTTCGTGCGGAACCTGAGGTTCGCGCGGAGTCTTAGGTTTCTCCATATCCATCATGCTCTCCACCGCCTTCGCCACAATCTTGGGATCGAGGTCCAGGTTGGCCAGGCCCGACAGGAACGCCAGCGGGCGATCGTGCAACCCCGTCCCGCGCCGCTTCCTGACGACATCTCCCAGAGAATCGAATACAGATACGAGATTCACAGAGCCCAGCAAGTCGTCTGCCGCCGACTGCCCTCGATCGCTCAGGAACGGTCGCAAGGCCCGGATCAAAGCCACGCTCTCGGAATCAGTGGGCAATCTCATGTGGCCACCTCCACCTTCGAGGCTGCTAGACTCCTCTTTCTGGCCACTCTGGCCAGGGCCGCGGCAACGTCTATGACACCCGCCCCCTGTTCATCGGGGCCCGCTCCTGAAAGCGGCGTGGACGTGGATTGGAGGATAGACTTGATCTCAGACGGCGTCAGCGCGGGGTCGGCTTCCAGCAGGAGCGCGACAGCGCCCGTAACGTGCGGCGCCGCCATGGACGTGCCCGTACTCTTGCGGTATCTCCGCCCTGGCCATGTCGAGAGGATCTCCACTCCCGGCGCGCTCACCGCGACCTCCCTCCCCCTGCTGGAGAAGTCTGCCACTGCGTCCTTGTCGTTTATAGCCGCAACCGCGATAGTCTCGATGTACTTGGCCGGGTATCCCACCGTGTTGGCCGATGGACCGCTGTTTCCCGCCGCGCACACCATGGTGATCCCTGCCTTCCTTGCGCTTTGCACCACGTCTCTGAACGTCTGATTGTCTCTGCTCGCGCTGAGACTGAGATTGACCACCTTTATCTGCTGTTCGATGCACCACTCCATTCCCTGAGCCAGGCTGGACAACTTGCCCGACCCTCGGTTGTCAAGCACTTTCACAGAGTAGACGCTGGCGTCAGGCGCGACGCCCACAACACCGACCCCGTTTCTCAGAGCAGCTATGGTGCCCGACACGTGAGTGCCATGCCCGTTGTCATCGCGCGCAGACGCCGCGCCGCCGATAGCGTTGATTGCGCCCTTCACGTTCCGGCCGATGTCCGGGTGAGTCGAATCCACGCCCGTGTCCAGAACACCGATCTTGACTCCCTTCCCTGTCCGGTCCACACCCTTTAGGTTAATGCGGGATAGGCCCCACGGCGTGTTCTCAACGAACTTGGGCCCCCACGCCAGATGCCCCACTTCAACTACCATATCGATGTCGATATCGTCATCCACTCGAAGCACTCCCGACCGGGAGCTAGCCAGCGACTGCACGTCCGCCGCCTCATCCTCGTCGACCAGAACGAGAAGTCCGTGCACCAAAGGCAGTTCCTTCAACACATGCCCCCTGCAGCCCGACAGAATCTCAACCCAGTCGGCAGGATCCACGGTCTCCTCGAACACCACGATCTTCTGCTGACGGCGCTTGCCCGACTTGGAGAATCTGATGGAAGACCGTAGCATGACACCACCTCCCCAGCTCTGCCACACACTATGCTCTAGCTCGTCGGTTCGCCTCTGCCCAAATGCACGCCAGCTTTGGGCGGCCCGGCTGCCGCCGTGGTCCCGACCTGATCCTCCCCCTCGGCTTCGCCATCGGTCGTCAACCACATGCTGGCCATCAACGCCGCGATGACCAGGATATCAGCTATAAACCCTCTGCTCGACGCCTCCTCCATCCGTGTACCCCTCCTTGCAGCGCGCGCCGCCCTGCAACCTCAAAGCGCTATACATTATGACTTTGGAACAGCGTTGGTTCCACCCGCGGATCGCGTTCGTCCCGGGAACCGCAGGATGGGGCGGCGACTTTTGCATTCTGTGGTCGAATGGTATAATCGTGACATAAGGCGCAATGTACGCAGTTAGAGATGGCTGAAGGAGGATATTTGGTGAAGAAATCATTGGTGATTCTTTGCATGGCCGCGGTGGTAGCCATAGCAGCATCCATGGCAATCCTCGGCGCAGCGCCCGCCAATCCCCAAAACGGCGTAGGCGCCACCGCTGACGTGAACCCGAAGGGCTGCACGGATTGTCATGTTAAGGGCGGCGATGGGGACTCCGGCCTGGGCGCGACCATCAAGAAAGCTTTCCCGAAGCATCCATCGGTGAAGGAAGACATCAACAATTGCTACATATGCCACGCCAAGCGCGGCGACATGGGCAAGCTCATGCACCGGGGCCATCTGGGCGAGGGCAACGACTTCGTGAAGACCTACGGCGGTTCATGCACGCACTGCCACAAGGTCGATCCCAAAGGCGGCATGGTCAGTGTGAAGGGCGTGAAGAAGTAGCGAAGCAGGAAGCTCGCAGCGCTTCGCGCCATTTGACGGCGCGAGTGCTGCGAGCCTTTCTTCAACCTCTCGCGAAACGCTGGCTCGGCGGGCGCTACTTGCTTCCGCCGGAGCCGATGGCTATCGCGGCCACGATGGCAGCCACTACAGCTAGGACGCCGATCATGGCTCCGCCGCTCATCTTGGCGGGCTGGTCCTCTCTCTGCCCCTCGAGCCGTTCCACACGCGACTGCAGTTCTTCGATCATCGACTGCAGCTTGACCTCGCGGGCCTCCGCTTCCCACCTCTCGGCCACCAGATCGTCTGCAAAGCGCCTCTTGAGTTCGTCCACGCTGCCCTGGAGCATCATTTCGATGCTGGCCAGACGCGTGTTCACGTCTTCTATGGCCGCGTTGACCTCGGCAACGGCGGCGTGTGCCTCTTTCGTCGACGCGGCAGTGGCATTCAGCGCCTGCCTGGTCTCGTTTAGGGCATCGACTACCTTGCGGATATCCATAGCGTTCTCGACGATCTTGGCGCCGGTGCGCACATCTTCCGCGGCATTGGCCGCGATCTTGTCGTTCAGAGCCTTCGAGAGCTGATCCAGTGCAACCTGCAAATCGATCAGCGCTTGCCGCTGTTGCCTGTAATCGGAGCCCTGCTTCTGGGCGAGCTCACCTAGCCCGCCATCGATGGTCTGCGCGTACTGCTGAAGCTGCGCCACGCTCTCCTTAAGGTCTGCAAGCTCAGCGGCGACGGCGTCTATCCGCGCCCGCTCGGCCGCGAGCCCTGCAAGGATCGCCGCATCAGCCTCGGCGGTCTTGCGATCAAGGTCGGCTATCTCGCCGCGCGCGGCGGCCAGATCCGCAAGTATGCGGCGCGCCTCTTCCTGCCTGGCGATTTGCTCAGCGCCCAGGGACGCCGATGCGGCAGCAGCAGCTTGTGAGAGGGCTTCCTTCGATGCCGCCGATGCCGCCAACTCATCATGGCTGGCTGTCAGATCGCCGAGGGCTTTCGCTAGCTCCGCTGTGTCCGCCTCTCGCGCAGTACGCTCCGCCGCGAGCCGCGCCCCAAGTGCGTCCAGCGACAGCCTGAGCTTGTCGTCTGCATCTCTCAGGGCTTCGTCTGCCGCCTCGCGGTCGCGCCGCTCGGCCTCGACAGCGGCGCCAAGGGCCAGAGCGGAGGATTGGGCCAAGTTGTCTTGCACCTTCGTAAGCCCTTCTAGCTTAGTCAGAAGGTCGGACAGGTCATTGGCGCGCGCGGCCCGCTCGGCCTCCAGCGCGGAATCGAAAGAAAGCCTCATCGACTTGGCAAATTCGTCCTGCTTGGCCTGGAGGGACGCGACCTGGCTCTGCCTGGCCGCGGCCTCTCCGGCAATGGCAGACTCAGCCCAGGCCCGAACTGAAGCGCTGGCGGCCACGGCCTCATCCAGCTTCAAGGAGAGCCGGTCTATCTGCGCCTGCTGAGCGCCGTCCGCAGCCTTCAGACCATCTATCGACAGGCTCAGCTTGGATTCGAGATCCCGGCGGGACTTGGTTTCGCTCTCCGCTGCTGCCAATACAGAGGCATGGATCGAGTCGGCCTTGGCCGACACCACGGCCAGCTCCTGACGGAGAGCTTCATCTCCTTCCATTATCTGCCTCTTGGAGTCGGCGTACAGCGCAGTTAGCTTCTGGTCGCCGGCGCCGGCGCGGGCATCGGCATCTTCCTTGATCTGTTTGAACTGCTCCTCTATCGCCGCAACGAACTCGGCGTACTGCACAGCCATGCGCGCCGTATTGTCGGAAGCGATGGCGGCACCGCTCGCTGCATCCGCCGCGGCCTTCTCCAGCTGGGCCAGACGGCCAGTGACCACCGCCAGCTGTTCCCGTAGATTGAGCGAAAGCTCCCGAACGACTTTCATGTCGTCGTCGGTAAGCGTAGTTCGGCCCGACTCCACATCGCGCAGAAGCCGCGCTGCCACAAACGCCAGCAGGTACCTGCTAACGCTATCGTCCCCTCGGAACTGCCCCGACTCGTAGACACCCATGTATCCCTTATTCACCAGCAATGTCACGGCTTCATACGCCCAGTGGTCGGTGGGCACATCGGCCACCGCAGCAGGCGCCGCGATAGCGGCCGAAGCCATCAGCACAACCACGAGCAAACTACTGACAGCGGTGAGCAACCGCCTTGATACCACAGACATCCCTATCCCTCCTTGCCTTTCGATGCTATTCCCTGCTGATTTGGACCGTACAAGGAATCAGGGCCGGAACGGCCGTGATGGCCCTGCCTGATGCGTCCAGAAGAGTCAGATTCTCTATAGACAGGACTGCGCTGCCGGGCTGCTTCGCTAGGAAGTAGACCGTCGCGGCGCTTCCCCAGACTTTGCCGGGCTCGCCGATGCGGCCGGATATGCCCACGATGCGCCCTGAGGCCGGCTTGGGCGCGCCTGCGTCCCACGGCAGCAAGTCGTTGCCTGCTACCGTCAGGTCGCCCCTGGATACCATGGCCAGTTGCAGCAGCTCTTGATCGTAGCTCAGATCGAACTTGAACGAATCCACGCCGACCATGTTGGTAAGCATCACGTCCACGTGCACCATGTCGCCTGCCTTGACGCGTCCTTTGCCCGGCTTGATCCATGCCCTGGGCACGAGCTCCGGCACCTGCACAGACGCGCTCGCCAGCGAAATCGGAGCGTTCTGCGCGGCGGCCGAGGCCACTATCTTCTGTTCGCCCGGACGCGGTTCGCCTCCCAGCATCCACGTGATGTCCTGCCCCTGGTTGGGCTGCAAGCTGCCGAGGAGGAGTTCGCGATGATCTCCGCCTGACAAAGCGAAATCGCCCAGGGAGTCGAGGCGGACACGAACCCAGTTGGCATCGGACCCGCCGGTGTTCTCCACTCTCACCGTCACCCTGGCGGGCCACGGATAGAGCCTCTCGTCGCGGACCAAAAGCGCCTCGACCCGCCTCACGCTCGCCAGCAGTCGCGGCGGCCCGAGGACCTGGATCTCTCTGGACACCACGTTTGGATCAGCGTTCTTGGCAGATACCGATACGCACAGATCGGCCCGTCCCACCGAAGCCCACGTTGCAACGACTTGCCACGCGACTTGCGCCGTCTGCCCAGGTTCGAGGTCGCCGATTGAGCGAGTATTGCCTTGGCCGCCCGCGAGCTTGTAGCCGATGGGCAAGTCCAGCCGAGCAACTAGGTCATGAGCCGGCCCTTCGCCTGTGTTGTGCACGTACGCAACAGCCAGGAAAGGTGCCGCTCCGTCCGACGACAGGCCCACCTCTGCAGGCGCGGTGATGCCCAGTGCGAGCTTGCCCGGAGCGAGAGTGATCCCGCCCAGCCCGTAGTAGGTCACGTAATGCCTGACCTCTCCCGGAGCAAGCGCAGACGGGTCCCAGTACATCGCAACTGCCGAGTCGAGATCGGATTCGCGTGAGCGTACGAACTCGCGTCCAGGGACGATTTCGGCAACCCACAGGTTGTCGGCGAACGTGCCCCAGTTGGAAAAGGCGATGCGCGAAGGCGAGGTCAGCTCGCCGCCGGCCATCGTGCCCTGCGAGGTAACTGACGGTTCGACCAGCGAGTCAAAGGCCTGCCAGTAGTCGGGTATCTGCGCCCCGGAAAGCATCGTATCTCCCGTCATAGCCTGGTCCCCGGCTCGCAGAGGGGCGCCGTCGTTCGCACCAAGCATGGTGTCGATCAACAGACGCAATCCTACGCTGTGCGTCATCTGCCCGGCGTTCTCCACAATATAGTGGATCCTCGAGGTGTCGAGGTAACGCGTCGTCGGGCTCTTGACGAACGACAGCTGCTGGGTGACTCGGAGGTCGCCCAGAGAATAGGAACACACTATCCGCCCGTCTTTGACCTGGGCGGGCCCGATTGCCTCACCGTAACGCCCGCTCCTACCGGCGCGGCGAGTAGTCTTGCCTCCGAAAACCCAATCGACCCCGTCTACCTGCACAGTTGTGTAAGATGTCCAGGGCATGGGCCGCCCGTAGATCAGGGGCAGGTCATCGTCTGCCGGATTGCGCGGATCTCCTCCGGTGGTTTCGACCCCGAATCGCCCTGCCTCCTCGGGGCCAGGGTTCACGAGTATTCTGATGAACTCGTTGCTTATCGCAACAGGCGCGGCATTCGCGGCCCACGCGCCCCCGCCCATCGCGGACAGGGCACACAGGGCGATGGCAATGGCCGAAGCGAAGCGGCGCGCCCATAATCGCTCGCGGATAATGGAAAACATGCAAAGCACCTCCTCGTGCCGGCGATGGCCGCTGGCGGGTTATCGTATGTACGACGCGCGCTCACTCTTGACCCAGACGTCCATGGTGCCGCCGTCGTAGCCGACTCGCACATCGAGATAGTAATCATCAGCACGGCCCGGGGCAGAGTCTTTCCCAAACCGCCAGGCGGTGGAGATAGCAGTCCGTATCGCCTGGGTCATAGCCGAATCGGGCGGCGGTTCCAGAAACGACATGGTGTCCATGGACCCGTCTGCCTTGATCCGGATACGCACCAGAGCCTCTCCGCGGCCCCTCAAGTTCTGAACGCCCTTGGGGATCCAGACGCCGTGATCGTCGCCGCCTGTAGAACGTATCATGCTCAGCCCGGTCGGATCGTCGCCAGGGTATTCGGGACGGGGAATCGTGCCCGCCCCGTCGGGCTGCCCCGGCCCGGGCGGGCTGGTCGTCGCACCGACCTGCGTCGCCTGCGGTTCGGGCGTTGGTTCAGGCTCCGGCTGCGCCGATTTCGGAGGCTCCGAATCGGCGACTGGAGGAGGCGTCTTCCCCGCCGGGCTCGTTACCACCTCGGGTTTGTCCTGCTTCACAGGCACCTGCTGCTTAGGCGGTTCCTCTTTGGCCGGCTCGGGCTTGGGCGCAACCTTCGGCTCGGGTTTCGGCTTGGGCGTCGGCGCCGGGGTTGGCTTGGCGGGCTCAGGCGCCGCAGGTTTGGGTTTGGGCGTTACCTCCTGCACGGAGACGCCCGGAGCAGGAGCCGGGGCGGCAGGCGCGGTTTCAACCGTGGCGATCTCGATCACGCCTGCTATGTCAAGAGGGTACACCTCCAGAACAGGCTGCTCGGCATAAGGTACCAGCAGTATCACCGCCAGGTGCACCGCAATCGATATGAGCAGGCTTTCAATGCCGCCCTGCTCTTTTTCGCGGCCTCTCATCTCGCGCCACCGCCTGATCCGGCGGCGCGCTCCACAGCCAGGGCCAGATGAACGCCGCCGGCCATCCTGATCGCGTCGATGGTCTGGATCAGCCGCTCATATCTGACTGACTTGTCGGCCTTGACTATCACAACACGATCCGGATTGGCTCGAAGCGGCGGTAGTAAGGCCCGTGTGAGATCGCCGTCGGCGAATTGGCGCTCGTTGTAGTAGAGCTTGCCCTTGGCGTCGATGGCCACTACGATGTGGTCGCGCGCCAGATCGCGCGGGGTCGCCGCCCGCGGAAGCTCCAGAGGGACTCCGGCAGTCTCGGTTCTGAAGGTGCCGAAGACCATGAAAAACAGCACCAGATAGAACATGATGTCGATCATGGGGAGTATCTCGACCCGCGTTCTCCTGCGCTTACGATATTTCGCGAACATCGCTGCGCCCTCCCCCATCGCCAGCCGTTATCGCGAGGAGTTCTGCCGCCCGCCTGTCCATCTCGGCCACCTTGTCGTCGATGACCACCGAGAGCCAGCTGTACACGAGCATGAGCGGCGCAGCGACTATGAGGCCGGCCGCAGTAGTTATCATCGCTTCGGCGATGCCTCCTGACAGCTGAGCCGGCGTGGTGAGGCCGGCGAACGCAGAGAGAACCTGAAAGTTCTTGATCAGGCCCACAACTGTGCCTAGCAGGCCAAGAAGAGGTGCCAGAGTGACGATGCCGTCGAGGACGTTCATCTTCCTCTCCATCGCGTGTACCTCTTCTCGGCCCGCCATTTCGATGGAATCCTTGATCTCACTGTAGGGCCTGCCGTAGCTGGAGACGGCGGCGCGGGCAAGACCTGCCACCGGACCCTTTGCGGCCTTGGCCGCCTGCATCGCTTCCACGGGGCGTCCTTGAGACATGTTGAGCTTTACCGAGCGCATCAGCTGATCCGAACCAGTGGGCATCAATACGAGCTGGATGATCTTCTGTATCGAGACGGCCAACCCCACCACTGAGCAGAGTATGATGGGGTACATGACCGGCCCACCGGCGGATATGTACTTCAGCATTGGAGCAATTCCTCCTTAACCTGCATCTGCGCCCTCTACAGCCCTTTGGACGCACCCCCATTCTTCTACGCAGTACTCGAAATTCCTCTAGGTTTACCCCACTACCGTAGGTTCCAGCACCAGCTCACCGCGGGCAAATCTGCCAGCGTCGAGCTTGCTGATATCGATGGAACTGCGCCCAGTCGTGACCAGCTCGGCCATAATGACTCCCACAATCGGGGAAAGCATAAAGCCGTGGCCTGAAAAACCGTTGGCGTTGAAGAACCTCTCAACCGGCGGGCACTCGCCCAGGATAGGCTGAGCATCGGGCGATCTGTCGTAAAGCCCGGCCCACTGGCGCACCACACGCAGCTGCGCCACGGGGGGAAGCAGTTGGCGCAGGGTTACGGCCATGCCCTCCAGGAAATCCACTGACGAATGGATGCTGTAGCCTTTGGGCTCCCCAGGCATTCCGATCCCCATGATGAAGCTGCCGTGGGGCACCTGCTGGCAGTAGAAGTCGTGGTGGAACGAGATCACCATCGGCCCCATGATAGGCTCGACGGGCTCTGTGATCAGGATCTGGTGCCGTTCGCCCCACACCGGCAGGTCGATGCCGGCCATGGCGGCCACCTTCCCCGAGTAGGCCCCGGCGCAGTTGACTACGGTGGATGTGGCGATTACGCCGCGGTCGGTCACCACCGACTTGATCTGGTCGTTCTCCACCTCTATGCCGCAGACCTCGGTGTGCGTGAGTATCTCCACGCCCAGACGGCGAGCTGCCCTCGCGTATGCGAACGTGGTGTGGAATGGGTTGGCGTGCCCGTCTTCTTGACAGAACGTGGCCCCGACCATTCCATCGATGTTCAGAAACGGGACTATGTCCAGGGTCTGGCGGGGAGTCAAGGTCTTCACGTCTATATCCAGGCTGCGCTCGAGAGCCACATTCCTCTGGAACTGCTCCCACTGGTGGTCAGAGTAAGCCAGCATGAGGTAGCCGCTCTGCCGAAACTCCACGCTGGGCTGGTAGTCGAGGCGCTCGTCCATCTTCTCGAAGATCCGAACTGCTTCCCGCGCAAGCACGCAGTTGAGCTCTGTGCCGAACTGCTGCCGCACGCCGGCGCCGCACCTACCCGACGAGCCGGACGCCAGCGTGTTGCGCTCGAGCAGAACCACGTTGGTGCAACCCCTCTGCGCAAGCTCGAAGGCGACTGCGCACCCAACCACTCCGCCGCCTATGACGACAACGTCAGCGCTGTTCCTACTCATCGGCCTCGCCCCTCGCAATCGTGGATAGTAGCACCGGCCTCGAAGGCGGTCGGAACGTGGGCATCTCAACCTGTTCGATGGGCACTCCCAGGGCACCGGCCAATTCCCTGGCTATCAGCTGCCGGCACGTTCTGCCCTGGCACGGCCCCATCCCGGCCCTCGAAACCCTCTTGATTTCGTCGATGGTGTGATAGCCCTGGGCGATCAGCTCCCTGATCTGCCTCAGAGTGATATCTTCGCACCTGCATATGATGATGTCGTCGTCAGTCATCACCGCTCACCTCCGCACGCCATTGCGCTCATGATGCCGGCGCGTATCTTCTCGCCGGCGGGGGCGGATCTGATCGCAGCCAGATCCGATTTGAGCAGCGCCAGGCGCGCATCGGCATCTTGAGCCCTAAAGCCAAGCGACACGGCTGCGCTTATTCCGGCGATCTCCCCCGAGATCATGGCCGAGCTGGCCTCTTCCACGCCGCCCGCGTCTCCCGCAACATACACGGCAGGGTTCGAAGCGCGCATGTTCTCGTCCCTAACTGGAACATGCCCACCCAGGGCGGGCACGTATTTCATCTCACACCCGGCCTGCCACATCATGTCCACAAGCGGAGTGAGACCCACCGCCAGGCATATCACGTCACACGCCACTTCGCGTTGCGATCCCGGCACCGCCTGCCAGGACTGGTCGACCTGAGCCACCACCGCGCCTCGCACCGTCTCTTCGCCGATCGCCCGCACGATGGTGTGGGAAGTGAGAATCGGCACGCCGGCCCTGCGAAGCTTGGCCGCATGCACTAGGTATCCGCCGATACGCCCAGCCGCTTCTACCAACGAGACCACCTGCACATGCGCCTGGATGAGCTGGTAGCTTACGATTAGTCCGATGTTCCCCGAGCCCACCATGAGCACGCGGTTGCCGGGCTTGACCCCGTACGCGTTCATGAGAGTCTGCACCGCGCCCGCCCCGTACACCCCCGGCAGGTCGTTGTTCTCAAACGCCAGCGCCTTCTCTCCAGCGCCTGTCGCGATTATCACTCGTTTCGCCTTAACCTTGATGAACTTGCCGCCGTCCTCCAGCGTTAGCACTCCGGAGTCGGCGTAGTAGCCCGAAGCGTTCACGCCCAACACCAGTTGCACGTTGGGCATCTGCGAAAGCTGGTTGATGAAGATGCTGGGGATCTGAATCCCGCGGGTGCCCGCGAACTGCCGCTCAGACCCGAAAAACTTGTGCGTCTGCTTGATGAGCTGTCCGCCTGGGGCATCCATGAAGTCAATGAGAAGCGTTGTAGCTCCTGATTTGCCGCATGCCAGGGCGGCCGAGAGACCCGCCGGCCCGGCGCCGATCACGGCGATATCAACCTCTTTCAACTGC
This sequence comes from Firmicutes bacterium UBA5389, assembly GCA_002409965.1. GTDB lineage: Bacteria > Bacillota > DTU025 > DTU025 > DTU025 > UBA5389. The sequence goes on along the minus strand of DHON01000122.1, from coordinate 51,177 downwards.
GTCACCGTCCTCGCTTAGCCCCGCCTCAGTCAATGGGCAAGTGGCCGTGGCCTTTTTGAGTCTCGATCACCATTCCCTGCGTCAAAGGCTCAGTGCATACGCGTACATTCGGAACGCCGTCCACAGTCATCAGGCAAGACGAACAAGTGCCGATGGCACAAAAGAACCCCCGTGCACGTCCGAGTACCGGACTGTGACGGAGGACTCTTACGCCGGCAGCGTGGAGCGCCGCCGCGATGGGCTCGCCTTCGACGCCCCGGATCTCTTTGCCGTTGAATGTGAACGCGACTTCCCGTCCTGGTGGGAAGTCCAAAATCGGGTGTTCCTTCAACCTCACCATACCGAGCCGCGGCCGCCCGAGCGGGCGACCCGACTCCTCCCTCCTCTGAGCGAAATGGCTATACGACTGGATTTTCCACAAAGAACGCTCAAGTCCTGCCCACTTTGAGCCGTCCTAGCATCTCTCGCGCGTGCGCCAACGTGAGCGCCGACGGATTCTCGCCGCCCAGCATCCTGGCGACCTCCGCCACGCGGTCATCTCCATCCAGGGCATCCAGGCTCACCTGGGTCCGGCCCCCGCGTTCCCGCTTGCTCACGGCGAAATGGCGGGCGGCGACGGCCGCAATCTGAGGCAGATGCGTTACGGCCAGAACCTGCCTAACTCGACCTATCCCCGAAAGCCGCACGGCCACCGCCACAGACGCTTCGCCTCCGATGCCCTGATCCACCTCGTCGAACACCATGGTGGGCGTCTCGTCCACCTGCGCGAGCACCGACTTGATTGCCAGCATCACCCGGCTCATCTCGCCTCCGCTGGCTATGCGCGCCACCGGACGCGGTTCTTCGCCCGGGTTGGCCGAAAACAGAAACTCCACATCGTCGGCACCGTCCGGCCCCGCCAGACACGGCTGGCCGTCCACTGTGAGTTCCTCTTCGGCATCGCCACGGCGCCTGCGCATCTGCACTCGAAACGCCGCCTTGGCCATAGACAGCTCGCAGAGCTCGCCGGTGATATCTTGTTCCAGCTGTCGAGCGGCCCGGCTTCTGATCCGCGAAACCTCTTCGGCGGCGCCGGCCACGTCCAGGGCCAGCCCTGCCACGCGCCGCTCCAGCTCAGCGCAGCGCTCATCCGCATGGACGATCGAGTCGAGCGCCTCGCGCGCTGCCCGCCCGTGCTCTATCACCTCTTCAAGAGTGTCGCCGTACTTGCGCTTGAGCCGCGCTATCAAGGCCAGCCGCTCCTCAACGGCGGCAAGGCGCTCCGGGCTGAAGTCTATCGACTCTCGGTACGAACGCATGGCCCTAGCTGCCTCGCTGGCCTGTTCACATATGGACGCCAGGGAATCGCGGACTGAGCCCAGCGAGACGTCGATGCGCGCAGCAGCGTCCAGCTGAGCAAGAGCGTCTGCAAGCAGGTCGTAAGCAGGCGGCGAGTCCGGTCGGGCCGATTCGTATACTAGCTCAAACGCCTGGCTCACACCGTCATACAGGCGCTCGCCATTGGCCAGCACAACGCGCTCAGCCGCAAGGCGCGCGTCCTCATCCGGCTCGAGTTTGGCGGATTCGACTTCGTCGACCTGAAAGGCGAGGATGTCGGCGCGCCGGGCGCGCTCACGAACGCTGGTCAGAAGGTCGGCCAGTTCACGGCGGGCCGACATCCACAGAGCGTATCGGCCTCTGTATGCCGCCAGGGCCTCTGCCAGCTCCGTACCGCAGTATGAATCGAGGAGCGCCAGATGGCGCGAAGGACGCGCCAGCGATTGGTATTCGTGCTGACCGTAGATATCGACTAGCCGCTCCCCGATGGCCCCAAGCGATGTCAACGTGACGATGCGCCCGTTTACGCGGCAGCGTGAGCGGCCTTGCCGCCACACTTCGCGCGACAAGATGAGCGTCCCATCGGGCTCGGACTCTATGCCCTGCTCCGCAAGCACGCCCACCATGGAAGGCAACCCGGAGAGGTCGAACACCGCCTCCACCACGGCAGACTCGGCACCTGTGCGAACGGCCTCCGCCGATGCACGGCCGCCAACGGCCAGCCCTAGGCAGTCGATGACAAGGGATTTTCCTGCGCCCGTCTCGCCCGTGAGCACGTTGAAACCGCTGCCGAAACGAATGGCAATCTGCTCTATTAGGGCGTAGTTTCGGACGACCATTTCCAATAGCATGATTCCGCCCCCGCTTCAGAAGGCGGCTCGAAAAAGCAAACCGCCGATGCTACCTGCGGAACTTGTTGAACCTGGCCATTACCTCCGGAGTGCTCTCCGCGGACTTGACCACCACCAAAATGGTGTCGTCGCCTGCCAAAGAGCCTACTACCTCCGGCCAGTCCAGGTCGTCTATGATGGCGCCAACGGCCTGCGCCGCGCCTTCAAGCGTCTTGACGACCACCATGTTCTCGCTGTCTTCAATACTCATGACAGCCTCACGGAAAACGCGCTCTATCCGTCTGTTAATGTCTTCAATGTTGCGGTCAACTGGAATGGTGTACCGGTAAGATCCATCGCCCACCGGAGCCTTGATCAGCCGTAGTTCCTTGATGTCGCGGGATATGGTGGCCTGCGTAACCGCGATTCCCTCCCGCGCAAGCTCTTCGGCTAGGTCTTCCTGAGTCTTAATGGGTTTGCTCCTGACTATGTCCAGAATTCTCTGGTGTCGCCTGGCCTTCACCATTGACCCCCCCCGCACGTCGGTATCATAGACGGTCCTGTTTCAGACGCTCCCTCATGGTACCGTAGAAGCTCTTGGCCTGAAGCCGCACAAACCGCGTCACTTGCGCCGCTCGCTCAACAATGATCTCGTCATGCGATTCCACCTTGAAGCCGACCTGACCATCGACTGTGACGGCAACGTCCTCGTGCGGCGCCTCCACCACGACGCGCACTCTGTCGTGGCCGGCGATGACCAGCGAACGCGAGAAGAGAGTGTGCGGACATATGGGCGTTACCAGCATGACATCGATATTGGGGCTGATGAGCGGCCCCCCCGCAGAAAGCGAATACGCAGTGGAACCGGTAGGACTGGAGACAATAATGCCATCGGCCGGGAAAGTGGAGTAATACTCCTCGTTTACGAAAATGTCGAGACTGATGATGCGCGCGAATGCGCCTTTGCTGATCACAACGTCATTCAGGCCCGAAAACGACGCAACGCTGTGACCCGCCCTCATCACAGTCGCCTGTACCATCGTTCGCTCTTCGATGGTGTAATCGCCGCGCACGAGGGCCTCCAGAGCCTTCTCGAGGTTGACCGGCTCCACCTCGGTGAGGAACCCCAGGTTGCCCAGGTTCACGCCGAGTATCGGGATTTCCATCGCCGCAGCGCGCCTGGCGACTGAGAGAAGGGTGCCGTCGCCCCCCAGCACAATCACGCAGTCGGTGGAATCGGCCAACGGCCCGTCCCAGCTGTAGTCGAGATACGTCTCGATCCCCGCGCGCTTCATCCAGGACTCTATCTGGAGGGCCACTTGGTCGGCCTCCGGCTTTGTCTTTCGCACGACTATCGCGGCCTTCTTCGTAATAACCCCTCCCGACACACCCCCGTTCGCGTGGGGGTTTCATCGCAACCCGCCCCGGCCATCAGGGCGCGTTGTGGGCCTGCGCCACCACGCGCAGGACGATCTCGCGCAACTCCTCGCGGGCCAAAGGCGCAACGCCATGCTGATCGCCCCGGCCTCCCCGAAACAGATACATCAAGAACTCGATATTGCCCTCAGGCCCGCGGATGGGAGAAGCCACAACTCCCGCCGCCTCGAACCCATTGGCCCAGGCATGCTCAGCCGTGGCCATCAGGACATCCGCGTGCACTTCGGGGGAGCGCACAACTCCCTTTTTCCCCACGCGTTCGCGCCCCGCTTCGAACTGCGGCTTGACCAGGCACACAGCCTCGGCCACCGGGACGAGCACCTCCCGCAAGGCCGGCAATATCCTCGACAGCGAGATGAAGGATACATCCACCACCGCCAGATCGGGCCGGGGGTCGAACATCGCGGGGGTGAGGTAGCGCGCATTGACGCGGTCCATCACGACCACTCGAGGGTCTTGCCTCAGATTCCACGCAAGCTGCCCGTATCCCACGTCCACCGAGTACACACGAGACGCGCCCGCTCGCAGCAGGACGTCTGTGAATCCCCCTGTGGACGCTCCGATGTCCACTGCGGTGCGTCCCGTTGCGTCCAGCGCGAACACTTCCATCGCGTGGGCCAGTTTCTCGCCGCCGCGGCTCGCAAAGCGCGGACGGACTGACCTGATCTCAAGAACTGCATCCTGCCTGATCATCGTGCCGGGCTTGTCTTCACGCACCCCATCGACCCAGACACATCCCGACATAATCTCGCGCCGCCCCGCCTCGCGGCTGGAAACCAGGCCCCGCTGGAGGAGCAACTGGTCAAGGCGGCCTCTACACTGTGGAGACACGCGCACCACCGCCCGACGGGCTGGCGTCAGGTAGCTCCGAAAGAGCCTGCATCGCCACGGCCGCTATGCCCCGGGCATCCAATCCCAGCTGCGCAAGTACGGCATCCCGGCGCCCGTGTTCTATGAACCTATCAGGAATACCCAGCCTGACGGCGCGAACGCCGCTCATGCCCTCCTGCGCCAGCGCCTCAAGCACCGCCGAGCCCAGACCGCCGGAAAGCGCCGCATCCTCGCACGTGATGATCATGCCCGTAGAGGACGCGTATTTCGCCAGTATGCCCGTATCAAGCGGCTTCACGAACCTGACGTTCACTACTGCACAACTTACGCCACGCGCCGACAGAATCCTGCTGGCTTCGAGAGAAGGCCACACCATCGGACCCAGAGCGAAGATCGCGCAATGCCGACCATCGCGAACCACTTCGGCTCGGCCCATCTCCACGGGCTGAGCCGGGTACCGCACATCCACGCCCGTCCCGGGCGACCTGGGATATCTCACGGCGCACGGCCCCGGATGCCCAAGAGCGGCCTGCATCATGGCGTAAAGCTCGGCCTCGTCTTTGGGAGCCATCACAGTCATCCCAGGGATATGGCGCATGAAAGACACATCGAACGCGCCCTGATGCGTATAGCCGTCCTCGCCCACGATTCCGGCCCGGTCGATGGCGAACACCACCGGAAGGCGTCCGATGCCAACGTCATGGACTGCCTGGTCGTATGCGCGCTGGAGGAACGTGGAGTAGACAGCCACCACAGGGCGGCAGCCGCCGGCAGCCAGACCCGCTGCCATGGTCACCGCATGCTGTTCCGCTATGCCCACATCGAAGAAGCGGTCAGGGAAGCGTTCTGAGAATGCGCGCAGCCCGGTGCCGTTAGTCATTGCGGCAGTGATCGCCACCACTGCCTCGTCGGACTCTCCGGCGCGCACCATGAAATCGCTGAAATGCGCAGTAAAAGACTTTCGCACATCGGGCGCCGCCTCGCCTGTGCGCACGTCGAACGGGCCCGTCCCATGGAACCTGGCCGGGTTGGCCTCAGCCGGAGGGTACCCCAGGCCTTTCCTGGTTATGACGTGAATCAACACAGGCCCCCCGGCCTGACGCGCATCGTCAATGGCGCGTCGAACTGCGCGCACATTGTGGCCATCGATGGGGCCGATGTACATGAACCCCAGTTCCTCGAAGAGCATGCCTCGCAGGAGAAGGGATTTGACGCTCCGCTTGACGGAGTGGCCAACGGCGCGGAGCGCGCGCCCGACGATGGGTATGCGCAGCACCGCCCGCTGCATGGCAGACCTCAGCTGCCTTCGCCTGGGATTGGCTCTGGCCGAACCCAGGTAGCTGGCAAGCCCTCCCACGCTGCGTGAAATCGACATCTCGTTGTCGTTCAGGATGACGATTAGGGAGGTATTGGCATGCCCGGCATCGTTCACAGCCTCGAAAGCCATGCCGCTCGCCAAGGAACCGTCTCCGATTACGGCCATCACAGTGTAGTCGTCCCCGGCGAGGTCGCGGGCTCGCGCCATGCCGAGAGCTACGGATATGGAAGTGCTGGAGTGCCCGGTAGCGAAGCAGTCGTACGGGCTCTCCTCGGGCCTCGGAAAACCGCAGATGCCCCCCTGCTGGCGCAGAGAAGCGAAGGCCCCGCATCTCCCGGTAAGGAGTTTGTGCACATAAGACTGGTGGCCCACATCCCATATGACCTTGTCGCGAGGGCAATCTAGGGCCAGGTGGATCGCTATCGTGAGTTCTACGACGCCGAGATTAGGTGCCAGATGGCCGCCGGTGCGGGAGACTGTTTCGATTATGCACTGTCGTATCTCTGCCGCAAGCCGCCCGATCTGCCCGCCCGACAGCTTTCGAAGATCGGCAGGACACTGGATCTGCTGCAGAATGGTTGTCATCGGGAGCACATCGTCCCTTCGCATTTCACACGTCCTCGCCATTCCTGCCGTTCCCGCCGCTCCTGCCGTTCCTATTGCGCGACCGCCCGGAGTTGCCTCGCCGCGAATGCCAAGCCCAGCTGCCCCTGGGGACCAGCCGGTGAAACGCGGCGATCACTCGCCCCACCGCCAGCACCACGCTATTGGCCGATTCAATGGCAAACCTCTTGCCCGCAGCCTTGCCGGCCACAGTGGCGGCTGAGATCAGACCTATCATTGCCGCAGACGCTACCTTCGCAGGCAGCGTTGCCGGAGCCAGGGCGATATTGATGGCGATCGTGGCTCCAACGGCGCCGCTTACCGTGCCGCATATGTCGCCCACAAGATCGTTGCAGAAGTTGGCCACCGCCGGCGCGTTTCGCACAATTCCCAAGGCCTCGGGCGCCCCGTACACGCGGTTGGCGGCCATGGCGTTTATCGGCGCCTCGCTGGCCGCAGCGGCAGCGGTGCCGACGATATCAAACAGGATCCCTGTAGCTATTATTGCAGTAAGAACGGAGATCGAAAACCCGATGTTCATGGTGCCCGCCAGAGCCCCTGAGCTGAAGCTTAACGCGGCCGACAGGACGAAAGTCCACAGCCCGACGGCAAGGATCCGTCCCAGTCCTTGTGGCAAGGTCATGTTCACCTCATCAGTTTTGCCTGTCTCTCATCTCAACCCACACTCCTGCGCGAGCGGTGACGAGCTGGAGATGAATGCATGTCGATAGGTGGCAGCGCCCCGAGTAAATATTGTGACTTAAGGTCCAGTAGGTTTTCCCGCCTGTACACCCTCCCGTCGCCGGGGGGCGGTTTCCCTTTACGACAGGCTCTCCCCGTCGCCGCAGGAGCAACTGGATTGCCACTTAGTGCACACTGTAATCCCCGGGGCGCCAAGCATCGCAAACAGCCTAGGAGTTTTCCTCGGCAGCGCGGGCTATTCCTTAGCCTCTTTTGCAGGCGTGCTTTCAGACGGCAGAAGGTCAGTCTCCCTGGCCGGGGAGAACATGACTTGATACCCGCATCCCACACGTCCACTCAAGGCAGGCTACGCTGCACCCAACACCATTCTGCGCTTTTCGCAGGCCGGTACCGCATGCAGGTTACCCCCAAGCCGTAGAACCAACCACGCACTTGGGCCTCCGCGGAAGCGGGGTCTACGCCCACATGCCATTGCGGATCGCCCCACAACCTTAACCCCCTGCACCAGCCCCCAACTGGGCGTTGAAAGCCAGCACAACGGACTTCATCGATGTGCCCTTAGCGGTCTTTTACCCCCGCCTTCAGGAGTGCCCGCTCCGACTAGGATACTGCGCCACCTATCCACTGCGACCTTGATTATACCATAACTTGCGAGCGCCATTCAAATCGCCAGACAATCGGACAATCGGTCATATGGACTACCGCAGCATCAGCCGCGCAATGGCGATGCCCAGCAGCGCTCCCACTACCACTTCAAATGGAGTATGCCCCAGCAGTTCCCGAAGCTTGGTAGCAGGCACGTGGCCTTCTTTCAGCATGATCGTCATCAGCTGGTTGAGCACGCGCGCCTGCTTGCCCGCGGCGCGCCTGACCCCTGCGGCATCGTACATCACTACTGCCGCAAACACAAACGCCACCGCGAACATGCCGGAGTTCCACCCCTCGGTGAGGCCTATCGCCGTTGCCAGGCTCGTGACGAACGCCGAATGGGAACTGGGCATGCCGCCCGGCCCCATGATCTTCGACCAGTCGATCCGGCCCTCACTCCTTATGCTGGTAAAGGTCTTGAGGGTCTGAGCTATGGCCCAGGCGATCACCGCGATCCACAGGATTCTGTTTGAAAATACGCCACTGCTGAGCGAAAACATGTCTCCACCACACTCATGCCGTCACGCACGCCGAGGCCGACTCGCTTCAGGCAAATGATATGAGATCAACCATATCGCGAAGCTTGGATCCCGCCTCACCAAAAACATCGGCGAGCTGCGCCGCTTGGGCCATGGACGCACCAAACTGCTCGCGGGCCCCTTCAAGCCCCCACACCGAAACCGCCGTGATCCTTCCCGACTCTGCGTCTTGCGCTACCGCGTCCTCGACATCGTCCCGTATCTGAAAAGCCAGCCCGAACTGGCAAGCGAAACGCGAAAGCGCGCCCATCGCAGGCTCGTCCGCACCGCCCACAATGCCCCCCATTCGCGCCGCGGCTTCAAACAGACACCCGGTCTTCATCGATTCCATCCTCTGTACAGCCTCCGCAGCCTCGCACAGCCGCCCTGCCCACGATTGGCGAGGCATCGTAAGCTCAAGTGCCTGTCCACCCGCCATTCCCGCACTGCCGGCCGCCCTGGCAAGCTCGAGCGCGCAGCGACAAGCCCGGTCTGCCCCGGCGACCTCCACAAACTCGGGGCGCATAAGCAACTCGAAAGCCAGCGTAAGTAGGGCATCGCCTGCAAGCAGAGCCACCGCCTCACCGAAGGCACTGTGGCATGATGGACGCCCGCGTCTGAAATCGTCGTCGTCCATACATGGAAGGTCATCATGGACCAAAGAGTAGCAGTGGACTAACTCTACAGCAGCTCCAGCCCGTATTACAGCAGCAAGACGAATGTCGTTTTCGGGACGCGGTCCCAAGCCCAACGCGGCCTCGCAGGCCGCCACAGCCAGGGCCGGACGGAGCCTCTTGCCGCCTGGGAACACCGCGTGCCTCATCGCCGCGCGGAGGAGGGTTTCTGGTTCGGCGCCGCACCCGGGTATGACGGAATCAAGCGCCGCGTCCACCATCTGTGACACCTGTGCCAGCCACGGAAAGGACATGCCCTTGGACTTACGGTTGCTCAATTGCCGCTCTCCCCTTCTAGCTTGCCCAGTATGTCCTGGGCCGGCACCGCCTGCGGCCTGCCGTCTTTTCCCTCGATCAGCATCTCAAGCCTGCCCTCTGCCTCATCGAGAACGGATAAGCAGAACTTGCCGAGTTCGCTGCCTTCGCCAAATAGCTTGAGCGCCTCTTCGAGCGGCAAGTCGCCCGCGTCCAGCCTGGCAACTATCTGCTCAAGGCGCGCCAGCGCCGCCTCGAAAGTCAGCTCGTTGGGCTCATTCGCTGCATTCTTCGCATTCTTCGCATTCTTCGCATTCGATGCCTTCATCCTTCAACCACCTCGCGCTCGCGCACTTCGCAGCCGATGGCCCCGCGGCCGAGCTTCACGCGCACCGCGTCCCCCGTCTGCACATCTTGGGAGTCTTTCAAGATCGACCCGTCCGGGCCCCGGCATATGGCGTATCCGCGTCCCAGCACCGCCTCAGGGTCGAGCGCCGACAGCACCCCCGATAGGCGCTGGACTCTGTCACGTGAGGTCCGCAGCTTGACCTGGATCCTCTGAGTAAGCCACCGCCCTAACTCGTCCATGCGCTGTTTTCGCTGATCGAGCAATCGCCGCACTGACCTGGCCAGCCTCGTCTGCAACGTGTCCAGCTGACGCAGGTACACTCCCATGTCGGGCACCACAAGCTCCGCTGCGGCCGATGGCGTTGCCGCCCTGACGTCGGCGGCGAAGTCGGCTATGGTGAAGTCGGTTTCATGGCCCACCGCCGACACCACCGGAATCCGAGACGACCTGATCGCCCTGGCCACCGTCTCATCATTGAAAGCCCACAGCTCCTCGGCCGACCCGCCGCCCCGCCCGACTATGAGCGCGTCGATGTCGACAATGCCCTCGGTGCCGCTCGCGGCGTTAGCGCGTTCAATGGCAGCCACAATGCTGGCAGGCGCCCCATCTCCCTGCACCAGCGCGGGGATGACCACGATATGCACAGCAGGCCACCGCCGCCTGGCCACAGTGATAATGTCGCGAATCGCCGCTCCAGTCGGCGATGTGGCCACAGCTATACACTTCGGAAATCTGGGCAGCGACCGCTTCAGCGCCGGATCGAACAGCCCTTGTGCCTCCAACTTGGCCTTGAGCTGTTGAAAGGCGAGGAACAGCGCCCCGAGCCCCGCGGGTTCCATGAAGTCTACGTAAAGTTGATACTCTCCTCCGCTTCTGTACACGCCCACGTATCCATGGGCGAACACACGCATCCCACTCTCCGGGCGAAAACGCAATCCCCTGTTGGCTCCCTGGAACATCACGGCGCGAAGGCGCGAAGCATTGTCCTTGAGCGTCAGGTACATGTGCCCAGACGAGTGGTGCGTGAAGTTGGATATCTCGCCGCTCACCCACACATCGGCAAGGCGCGTGTCGGCCTGAAGCAACCTGGCTACGAAGTCGGTGACCTGAGAGACTGAGTAGACCTCAATCTCGAGCGGACCGCCCGCTCCGGGAAATCCGGCGATCCTGGAATATCCGTTCAACAGGACGCACCCCCATTCTCAATGTGCGCCTGCCACGCTAGAAGCGCCACTCCCACTGCATTGTCGCGCGAATGCTCGGGCGCCGCGAAGTGCAGCACTGAGCCTGGGACCATGCGCGCGACTTCATCCTGCATTATGCGGCGGATGATCGAATTCGAAGCCACTCCGCCCGAGGCCAGCAGCTCACGAAGGCCGGCGGCCCTTAGCCCCTCCGCGCACAGCGCCGCCGCCGACTGCCCTATGCATTCCAGAACGCCCAGAGCCAGGTCCGCTTGGCGCGTGCCTGCGCCCAGTTCCCGCATGGCAGCTGAACACGGCCCTGAGAAGCTCACCGCCAAATGCCCCGGCTCGCGTGCGCGCGCAACGGCCACTGGCAACCTCGCCGCCCCCGAGCGCCCATCCGCCGCCAACCGCTCCAGCCCCGGGCCTGCAGGGAAAGGTATCCCCAGTTTGACGCCGATTCTGTCGATGAACTGACCGGCGCTTAAGTCGTCAGTGCCTCCCAGCAGCTCTACGCTGAACCTGTCGCGCACCGCCAATAGTTCGGTCGTGCCTCCCGACAGGTGGAGAGCGAGAAAACCGCCGCATCTTGCGATGCCCAGATCCGACGACCAGCTGGCGGCGGCGATGTGTCCCTCCTGATGCGATACCTCAATATACGGCGCTGCCAGCGATGCCGATGCGGCCCGGCCAAAACCCGAGCCCACCAGAAAGACCGGCATGTATGATCCCCGAACCCGCCGTGGCCAGGCGCTGGCACCCACAGCCGCGACCTTCAGGCCGCGCTGCCTGGCAGTATGTAGCGCGGCCTCAATGAGAGCGGGGGTGTTGCGGACATGTTGAAACACCGCCTCGGACTGGCGCAGCCCCACTGCCCCGAAAGAAACCTCAAGCGGCGTCCTGCCGTCGTAGACAAGGCCGCCGCTGTCAACCAGGGCCACTGACGTTGTGTAGCAGCTTGTGTCCAGCCCCAGGCTGCACAGGTTAGCGAGCAGTGTCACCGTCCCCTCCCTCGGCAGTGCCGCCGGAGGCCTGGCGCTTGAGCCTGTCGGCCAGCGTGCCCAGGATTCCGTTGACGAACCGCGGAGAGTCGGCGCTTCCGTAGAGCTTGGCAATCTCCACTGCCTCATCGATGGAGCTGGCCACAGGCACGCTCTCAAGATACAGCATCTCATAGACGGCAATCCGCATGATGTTCCTGTCCGTCGGCGACATACGGTTAACGGCCCAGTCGTGTGCGACTTCTGCCATGATACCGTCGATATCCTGCTTGCGCTCGCACGATCCCAGCACGAGCTGACGAGCGAAAGACTTGCCCCGTTCGCCGAGATCGAGATCATGCGATTGCTCGAGCGCGCACTGGATCGCCCACTCTTCAGCGCAACCGGACAAGTCTACCTGATAAAGAGCCCTCATGGCGGCCTCTCTGGCTCGCCGCCGCTCAGCGCGCATCCGCATACCACTCCTGTCGTACTTCCATCGCGCGGCCTAGTAGCGCGGCCTCCGAAACCGCCTTGCAATCACGGCCTTGAGCCCCTCGTGATCGTCCACGTATCTGCCGAGCATGAATCCGATAACCACAAAGATCGCAAACGCCAGCGCCCGCCAGAATCCGGCTATGATCACAAGCAGCCCGAAGACCCCGCCGGCGATTGCGCCGATCACTTCGCCCGAATGCTCCTCGGGAATGCTCCAGTTGCTGTTCTTGAACCACGCCATACGGCCACCCCTCCACGCTCAACGCCCACAGCCGGGCGACTACGCCCTGGGCTTGCTGCGTTCATGCGCCACGCCGCGGACTATGGTGTGCACCGACTTGACGGGAAGGCCCACCATCGCAGTGAATGCCGTCGAGAGCTCGTTCTCGAGGCGTTCGCATACCTCGGGAATGCTGACGTCCGGGTACACTTGAATCTTCGTGGACACCGCGATTCCTTCCGAATCTCCCGTCGCCTGAGCGTCCACTTCCCTGATCCCGCTGACCTGGCGGGCGGCCCGGCGGACTATGGCCTCGATCGCCGACATCGATATGCGCACATCGCCCAGCGCCGTGTTGACCACTATCGGTGTGGGCTCATCCTCGCTCCTGAGCGCGGCTGAAATAAGGTACAAGACGACCAGAGCCATCAGAATGCCCACGGCCGCGGTCACAAGCTTGTGCTCAGACACGGCCCCGAAGAAATCCATGGCGAAGCCATTCGGGAAGCCCGGGCCAGCTACCGATGCCAACACCACGGCGCTCAGCACAACTACGAATGCCGCTGCAACAACCAGTACAACCCGGTCAAGCGTCTTCAATTCCATCACCTCCGCAGTGCGGACGCACAGCGCAGACTAGCGCACGCGCGCCTCTGTAGGCGGTTCCTTCTCATCGACCAAAACGTTCGTGACATGAACGTTGACTTCGACTACATCTAGCCCTGTCATGATCTCAATGGCGCGCTTCACATTCTGCTGCACGCCTGCGCACACCTCGGGGATCACCGCGCCGTATTTCACGACCACATTGAGGTCGACCGCAGCCTCCTTCTCGCCGACCTCAACCTTGACCCCGCGAGCCAGGTTCTTCTTGCCCCACAGCTCGCTCCAGCCTTCGGTAATGCCGCCGGACATCCCGGCGATGCCTTCCACCTCCGACGCAGCCAGGCCGGCGATGACCGCCACAACCTCGTTGGCGATCTTGACCGATCCGAGTTCAGGCCTCTCCTCAAGTTCCATCTCTGCACCCCCCGGCGTCCGCCAGGAAGAATCACTGGCGACCGCAATAGAATTATAGCAGACGAGGCAGCATTCTGCCGTCGCTGTCTCTAAACAATTCACCGCGCCCCACGGTTTATCCTTCAGTCCTCTCTCTGGGCAATCGTGATTCTGCTCAGGCCGATGCCTGCGGCGCGCCCCACGATATCGCCTATCGCCCGTGCATCCGCCTCTTCAAGTCTTCCCGACTTCACCACCACGCTTGCACCCTCGTCAGTCAACGACACAATGGCATCCGCATACCCCCTCGCCAGTATCATGCTCTCGGCATCGAACTCGCGGCGCGCCCTGCTCACCGCGGCCAGCAAGGCGGCCTGCGCCTGGCGTCTCACCTCGGAATCAGTATCGGGGTCCTCCGCGACTTCCTGGATGATCTCGATTTCGATCGCCCGCTCCCTCTCACGCTCCAGTCTGAACTCTTCGAAGAAGCTCGACCGGGGCAGAGCAACGGGCACGGGCGCAGACGCGGATTCCGACACTATGGGCAAGCCCGAACCCGCGCCTTCTTCTGTCCGCTCTGTCGGTACAGATGCCGGCTGAGGTATCGACGTGGGTGCCGGCGCGGGCACGGACGCCGATGCTCTCCGCCCTCGTCGCGAGTCCGCCGCCGACGAGATGGCCAGGGCCAGCACGGCCAGGCCAACCATGGCATAAGACAGCTGCAGAAACCATCTGTCGCCCTTCACGCCGATCACTCCTCGGACTTGTCGTGAGTTCTGGCGCGTTCCGTCACGGCTTGCACGAGGCCACCACCATCACCCGGTGGGCCGGCACGCCCAGCAGCGTCTGGGCCGCTGCAGCCAGTTCGCGCTTGATCGCCGAATCCTCGGCGCCGGGCGCTGCCACCAGCACTCCGGCTATTCGAGGCGCCTGCTCCGCAAGGAGTATCGGCACCTGCCCGCGCCCAGAAGACGGATCGGTCAGAAGCACCATCTCGCGCGTCTGGCGCCGCTCCGAAGAACGTTTGGTCTGCCCCGATGCCTGCTCCTCGCTGTTGCTCTCCTCCACCACTGAGTTTTGGGCATACTCCCTGGACGAACTCCCGACCAGAGTGATCCGGACGCTCACCGCCCCCGCGCCCTCCACCTTCGACAGAATCTCCTCGCACATCGACTCCAAGTCAGACCTATACCTCTCCAGCGCGGCACCGCCTTCCGTATCCCCCGATCCAGGCTGCTTGCTCGAGACACTCGCCCCATCCGGCAGGGGCGTTTGCCGCGACTCGCGGGAAGTCCCCGTCCGCAGCAGGCTGCCTATGATGATCAGCATCACGCCCACGGCCGCCAACACCAAAAGGGGCTTGACCCCCGGGGTATTCAGAAAATCCCGCCCCATGCCGCCCGTCACCTCACTGTCACCAACTGAAGCGGCGATTCCAGCGCCAAAGCAACCGTCCGCGTCACAGCCGTCCGGTCCACGGCGACAGGCAGAGAGCCCTCCGGACCCTGCGAGCCAGACCCACCTGACGGCGCGCGCAGGCCCGTATCCACCTCCGCCGCCTCCAGCTCGCCGCCGTCTGTAACGCGCACTCTGACGGTCCAGCCGTCTGCAAGCCTTCCGTAGGACGAACTGAGGGCCTTCCGCACGCGGGCTTCCAGCGCGCGAGACGCAACGGATGAGGCGATTTCTGCGTCCAGCCCTGGCGGCGCTCCGGTTTGCGCCGCCGTCCTCCAGGATGCCGGCCAACTGCGAGTCGCCTCGGCAGCAAGCTCCAGCCCGGTTCCGATGCCCACGCCCAGGCCGAGTAGGGGGGTAAGGATGGCCCCAATCACCGCCAAGCCCACCACCACATCAACGTATTTCTTCAGTTCTGAGCGCGGCACAACCATCTCCATGAACGTCATCGTGAGCACCACCGCGACTATGCCGCGCACCCACCGGAACACGCCGTCCACCACGCCAGGCGCCTCCTTATCTCACCGCCACAACCACACCGCCCAGTCCAACGACGATTGACACCCCGATAAAGAACATCAGTCCCACAGTTGCCACACACACACACAGCGACGACAGCGCGTCGCCCAGCTCGCTCAGGCAGTCGGACACGCGGCTATCGCCCAGAGGCTGCGTGACTGCAGCCGCGATTCGAAACATCAGCATGATGGCCGTCATCTTCATCACCGGAAAGAGGCATACAACGGCCAGCGTCACCAGGCCAAACGCCCCCACTGCACCCCTCACCAGCAGCGAAGACGCGGCCACCAGGTCCAGCGCATCGCCGAACACCTTGCCGACAACAGGCACCATGCTGCCCGACAGGAACTTGACCGCCTTTGCCGCGGCTCCGTCTGAAATGCTGGCCAACCCGCCCCGCACGCCGGTGAACGCCACGAAGACCGTAGTCGCCAGTCCCAGCAGGGTCATCCCCGCCCACTTCAGCAGCCCAGCCAGGCGCGACAGCTGCTTGCGCCGACTTATCTCCCCCACCAGGCTCAGAGTGACCGCCATCAACAGAAGGGGTATGATCGTCGTCTTCACCAGAGTCCCCACAGCCGCTGTAGCCCCCAGCATGAACGGCGAGACCACCGCGGCTGTCGCCACTCCCCCCGACGCCGCCAGCGTCCCAATGAGCGCAGGTATGACAGCGTACATGAAAGACGTCATCTGGTCCACTGCGCGCGTGGCGATCTCAGCTGACACGGAGAAAGACCTAACTCCCAACACCACCATCACCATGTAGCAGGCCGCCCACGCCACGGCAGCCGGGCCCTCCTCCCCAAATCCCGCGCCCAGCAGGCACAGCATGGTGCAGACCACCGCCACCACCACCAGCTCACCGAGGAGCCTGAGGTTGAGCTGGACTTCGCGGATAAAAACGCCGGCTAGTTCGCGTCCAAGCCGCGGCAGGTCAAGCAGGTTCGAGCCGTGTGTTGACATGATGCGCCTAATGTCAAATTCCGGCAGCCGCTGAGCCACGTCATCGTCCACCCCGCGCAAGAACCGCTCTATTCCGTCCGTATCAAGCTGCGAGAGGTGTTCCACGGCGGCGTCTTCCAGCGTTTCTGCAGCCAAAACCGCTTCGTCCTCCGACGATGTCGCAGCGGTCGCACCCGCCAGAACCAGAACCGTCAGAGTTGCCCACAGCAGAGCGCCCCGCGCCAAGACCGTTGCCCGTCTCATTGCGGCAACACCCGAAGCACCGTTTCGAGCAGAGCGAACATCAGAGGCGCAGCCATGCACAGGATCAACACCTTCCCCACCAGTTCGACCTTGACGGCCAGCGCCCCCTCGCCCGCGTCCCGGCACACCTGCGCGCCGAAGGACGCAAGATACGCCACACCGACCGCCCGGAGCACGGTGTCCAGGTAGAGACGGTTCACTCCCGCCGCCGATGCCATGCCTGTAAGCGCTGCGACGAAGTCCGCCAGGCGCGACACCACCAGCACGAACAGGACCACTCCAAGCGCCGCCGAGAGAGCCACAGCCATGTCCGACCTTACGCCCCTGAGCATCGCCAGCAGCGCGCACCCGAGAAGCGCCACCCCGATTACCTGCGCGATAAGCATGGCAACTCCCCTCACCACAGTCACCACAGTTGAAAGACCGTGCGCACACTGGAAAGCAACTCGCCAATGTGCTGCACAAGCATGAGGAAGACCACAACGAGCCCGGCGGTAGCGACGAGAAGCGAATACTCCTCCTTGCCCTGCTGCTTGAGGATAGCGCACAGGACCGACACAAGTATTCCTACTCCCGCAATCCTGAGCACCAGATCCAGCCCCACTGCCAGGCCCTCCTTTAGAGAAGCGCTATCGTGATCATCCCGCCCAGCAAGAAGCCGATTGACGACCAGACCCGGCAGTCTCGCGATGCAGCGTCCGCCGCCCTGGCCCTGCAGCCCTCCAGTCGCCCGACGGCAAGGCCGATGTGCCTGGCCTGGTCGGCGGCGTCCGACGCACCCAGACGCTGCCCCAGCGCCAGCAGAGCGTCTGCCTCGTCCCGTCGGCCCCGCTCGGCGCGGCCGAGCCCGAGCGCCGCCGCCAGACACTCGCCCGCCCCTCCCGAGTCGCCCTGCTCCAAGAGCTCCGCGGCGCGCGCCAGGATCCGGGCGGGCGTGCCCCCCGAGGCGGAACCCGCTCGGCGCATCGCCTGTCCCAGACGGGTATGGCCGAAGGATATCTCGGTCTGAAGCGATGTCAGCGCCGTAATCCACGCCGCAAGCTCGCGCTCGCGCGCGCGATAGGACTCAGCCACCATCAACCCCAGAAGCCCGCTGGCCCCCACAGTCAATACCGCTCCGGCCAGTCTCAAAGCCACAGTCATCGCCGTACTCCCCCGGTTTCGCCGCCGCTCGCGAGACGAAACGGCCTCGCCGCCAGATCCCGTCCCGACCGCAAGTCCACAATGCGCTCGCACGTGCCCAGGCCAAGCGACCTCCCGAGCACAATCGCCCGGTCGAAAGCGCCCCGTGCCAGCGCGTCCCGGATGGCCGGTCGTCGCATCGCGTCTTCGGGGTCCAGGGCATGAGCCGTAGCTATCACCGATACCCCACACCGAGACGCCTCTTCCAGCGCATCTGCATCGTCGGCCCGCCCCACCTCGTCGGTGATCACAACATCCGGCGACATCGTCCTGATCATGATCATGATTCCCACGGCCTTCGGGCACCCATCGATCACATCCGCGCGCGGCCCCAGCTCGTTCTGGGGCACCCCCTGACTGCACGCAGCTATCTCCGATCGCTCATCGACGATTCCCACCTTGAACCCTGCCATCGAGGCCGCGGCCGGCGCTGCGCCCATGCTCGACTCTGCGCCCGACCCCGTCGATAGCTGTCGGGCGATGTCCCGCAGCAGCGTTGTCTTGCCCAGCCCGGGACCGGATAAAATCAGAACATTCATAACTCGCGTCCCATCTGCAGAAAACACGTAGGGCATCACTCGGTCCGCGATGCCTATCATCTGCCGCGCGATTCTGTAGTTCATGCTCGACAGCTCGGACTGACCGCGCACCCGCTCGCCTTCCAGCACCGCTCGGCCCACCAACCCGACCCGGTGACCGCCGGCCAGTGTCACAAAACCCGCTGCAAGCTCGCGTTCAAGGGCGTAGATCGAGGACTGGGTGACGAGTCGTAACGCCGCCTCCCATTCATTCTCTGTGCATATCACAGGTTGTCCCGCGCAACGAAGATACAAGTCCCCCTCTGCCGTAACCGCCATGGCCGCTCGCCCTCGACGCAGGCGAATCTCCAGAAGACTCTGCCTGTCCGCGCTGGGCAGCGCCAGGACAGCCTCGCGGACCCGAGGGGGGAGAGCTGGGAAAATCTCGTCCAGCACCGGGTCTCGGACCTTGGCCGACAAAGCTGTCCCCCCTAGACATGCTATTCAATCATATGGGGCAGCGGCGGGAATATTCCAAGCCGGACAGAAGCGGGCCGCCGGCGCTCTTCTTTGCGCCGGCGGCCCGCATGTCTTCCGGGAGCTATCGGGAGCTATGTAGGCAGGTCTATATCCGACCTAGACGCGCTCGAGATACTGGTGGGTGCGTGTGTCGACTCTGATTTTCTCGCCTTGCTGCACGAACAGGGGCACTTGCACGATGGCGCCGGTCTCGAGCTTGGCAGGTTTAGTGCCGCCGGACGCGGTATCGCCGCGGAGCCCCGGGTCCGTCTCAACGATCACCAGCTCGACAAAGTTGGGCAGTTCGACGCCGATGGGCGCGCCGCTGTAAAACTGGACGCCGATTACCATGTTCTCCTTGAGGTATTTCAGGCCGTCGCCGAGCAGCTCCGCTGAGAGAGAGACTTGCTCAAACGATGCCTGGTCCATGAACATGTAATCGCCGCCCGACTCGTAGAGATACTGCATATCCCTGTACTCGATCTGGGCCTTGGGAAGCTTCTCCCCCGCCCTGAACGTCGTTTCGTTGACATTCCCGGTGATAATGTTCTTCAGCTTCGTCCTGACAAACGCGGCGCCTTTGCCCGGTTTGACGTGCTGGAAGTCGACGACCATCCATACGCCGCCTTCCCACTCGATGGTCTGCCCGGTCCTGAAATCGTTAGTGGAAATCATATGGAACCCCCCTGGTTTACAGTTGAATGAGGTGTTTAGGTGAACGAGTCAGGACTTTGGCCTCCCCATCAGTTATCACGACAAGGTCCTCGATCCGCACGCCGCCCCAGCCGGGCACGTACACGCCCGGTTCGACAGAGAGCACCATTCCCGGTTGTATCACGCTGGAATCGGTCGGAGAGAATCTGGGGCTCTCGTGTATCTCCAGCCCCACCGAATGCCCCAGCCCGTGGCCGAAATGATCGCCATGCCCCGCATCTTCTATCATTCCCCGCGACGCCCTGTCAACTTCAGCGCCGGTCGCGCCCGCCCGCGCCGCCTCAATCCCCGCAAGCTGCGCCCTGAGCACCAGGTCGTAGATGCTCTTCTGCTCGTCGCTGGGCGTGCCCACCACGACCGTGCGCGTCATGTCGGACGTGTAGCGCTTGTAGAACCCGCCGATGTCCAATGTGACCAGATCGCCGAGCTCTATAGCCTTGTCGGAAGCCACTCCATGGGGCATGGCGCCTCGCGCGCCCGAGGCGACGATGAAGTCGAAACTGGGCCGCATGTCGTGCTTGATCATGTAAGCGATCAGCTCGTTGGCGATCTCGGCTTCGGTGACGCCCGGCTTGATCAGGCCCAGAACGTAGTCGAAAGCATCGTCGGTAATGCGGACGGCGTCCGCGATCAGTTCGATCTCGTGTTCGCTCTTGATCATCCTGAGCGATTCTACAAGGCCTTTGACCGGCGCCATCGCCACGCCTTCCAGAGCCTTCGCAATGGTATCGAATAATGAGAAGGTAATCCGGTCCGACTCGAATCCTAGCTTGGTTATGCCCATATCGCCGACCACCTCGCGCAAGGTGTCGGTCATGGGAGTTTTGTGCATGTGCACGCGGTACTGCCGAGCCTGTGCAGTTGCCTGCTCCACATACCGAAAGTCGGTGATCAGCGCCGCCTTGTCGGCGCTTATGACCAAAGTAGCAGCCGACCCGGTGAACCCGCTCATGTAGTAGCGGTTCTCGGGCCCTGTAATCATGAGTCCATCAATGCCGTTATCGGCGAAAAGCGAACGTAGGTTCCCGAGCTTTGTGCTCACTCGCTCATTCCTCCCTCAGACTACTTTACCACAACCCGCGAAAGCCGGGCAAGAACTGGCAAGGGCCGAAACGCGAGGAGAACGGCCGCGTTCAGCGAAGACCGTTCTCCGAATGCCTTCCCGCGCAAGACCGGAAGCCGCAGGCGAGCTACTTCTGAGTCGGCGCGCCCTCTAGCTTGACCGGGAATCGCTCATCGTCCGTCGCCGGGCCGGCGACCGGGCACTGACCCGGGTTCACCTGCCAGGCGGTGATCATCACTACAATCTCAGTGTTCTCGGTAGTCGTGCTTCGCTTCTTGAACAGCTCCCCAAGGAGCGGGATCTCCCCGAGGATCGGCACCTTTGCCAGGCTCTCTATCTCATCGCGGTGCAGCATGCCGCCGATGACAGCCGTCTGCCCGCTCTTGAGCGAGACCATAGTTTCGAGTTCCCTGGTCCTGATCTGCGGGTAATTCTGCGGGGTCCATCCCACGATGGAGCTTATCACCGGCTTCACCTCGGCCGTGATCGTCCCGTCTTCACTGACGGTAGGGGTGATGGCAAGTTCAATGCCGGCGTTGATGAACTCCAGCTTGGCAACGGCAACGCCGTCCTGAACCTCCTGTATCATTACAGGGATCCTGTCGCCGATCAGTATCTTGCCGGTCCTGCCGCTCACGGTGAACGTATGTTGACGGCTTATCAGGGAGGCTTTGCCCTCCTCTTCAAGGGCGGTCAGGCTTGCCAGGAAATCCAGGCTTACGCTGACCCACTGGCCATAGGCGTTCTGGTTGAAGGTCAGGCCGTTGAAAGACCAGTCCAACCCCAGCCTTTGGCCTGCATCGCCCGACAGCTCCTCCAGCCTCGCCTCTATCAGCACCTGCGGGAGCTCCCTGTCGAGGGCTTCGATGAGACTCAGCGCTCTGGCATGCTGCGACTCCGCGGCCTCGACTACCAGTGAGGATGTGCGTGAATCTGCCTTTACGGCGCCCTTCACCAGCCCTTCCAGGGCCTTCGCCACATCCCCGGGCACTGCGTGGTTTAGCCTGTACACCCGCGTCGCCACAGGATCCGGTTCAGGCTCCGACTGTGCACTCGCCTGCACGCTAGGCACCGCCGGAATGTCCAACGTTCGCACCATTTCATCCAGAACAGCCAAAGTAGCCGCAGGCGCCATCACAATCAGCGACCTGGTCCGATCATCCGGCTGCATTTTGGCTGCAGGCGCCGCTATTCCCAGGAGTGCCTTCATGTCGGATGCTGCCGCATGCGTCAGCCGGAACACCCGCATCACCTCAGGCGGCGGGGCTTCGGGCGCGGGTCCAAGCTCCGGCTGAGGCGCAGGTACAACCGGCACATCCAGCCCTCGCACCAGCTCGGCCACGCGCTGTTGCACCGATGGCGCGGCTCGGACCAGCAGAGTGTTGGTCCTGGAATCGACCTGAATGTCGGATAGCGCCACCAAGAGACCCACAGCCGGGCGCAGCGATTCCGCAGGGGCGTTGGCCGGCCTGTAGCTTGCCACTTCCGCCTCGGGCTCCTCCGGCGGCTCGTCCGGCTGGCCCGGGACGGGCTTAACCTCCACGTCTAGCCTCTCTATGACCTCTCCGGCCCGCGCTACGCGCGACCGGGAGGCACTCATGATGAGCGAATTGGTGCGCTCATCCACCGTCATGCAGTCGACCGGCACCACAGGGGCCAACGCCTCCCGCACACGCGCTGCCTGCGCATGCGACAGCCTGAACACCTGCAGCACCTCGGGGTCGGCCGGGGCCACCGGCGCCGTGATCTCGTCGGCAGACGAGGAAACCTCCACGTCCAGTCGGGCTATGATCCGCTTGGCCTGCTCGCGTTGGGCGGCGGTGCCCACTATGACAATGGACGCGGTCCGCTCGTCCACGCTCATCTTGGACTCGGGCAGACTGGGCGCGAGCGCCTGGCGCACTGCCGCAGGCGCGGCATACTCCAGCCGAACTACCTCGGCCGTCTCCGGCTCGGGCCCGAACACGGTGGGCGCCGGCTGCATCTGCGCAACAGGAGGCTCAGGCTGGTCCACTCCAACATCGAGCGCGGCGATGAGCTGGTCCACTCGCGACTGCAGCTCAGCTGGGCCCACTACGATCACGGAATTGGTGCGGGCGTCAGCCGTCAGGCCCACTCCGGGGATCGCGGACGCGATAGCCGCGCGCGCCTCGGCCGCCACGGCATGCTCCAGTCGCGCCACGCGGATCACATCGGCCGGCGGCTCCGGCTGCGGCTTGAGCTTCGGCTCCGCTACGAGGTAGGCCTCGGCCGGCGCCGTATCGAGCAAGGCCACTATCTCAGCTGCCCTGGCGATCTCGTCAGGCAGCCCCAGAACCAGCGCTGTCCGAGTACGGGAGTCCACATGGACCGCATCGCGGGACACCACAAGGGCGAGCGCCTCCCGCACTGCGGCGGGGTCGGCCTGCGCCAAGCGGAACGCGTGAACCGTCCTGGCCGGAGCCGCGTCCGCGACCGGCGCGACAGGCTCGGGCGCGCTTATCTCCACCGCAGTCGGGGAATCCTCCGCAGGAGCCGCCGCGTCGATCAGAGCTATCATCTCCCGGGCGCGCGCCATTTCGTCAGGCGCGCCGAACACCAGGAGCGAGTTGGTACGTGCATCGGCATGCACGGCCTCGGCCGGAACGACCAAAGCCAGCGCTGCCTGCACAGCCTGCGCGTCTGCGTGAGTGAGACAGAACGACTCCAGCGCGCGCGGTTGGGGCTTGGGCGACTCAGGCTCGATCGGCTTCTCCGGCTCGACCACCGGCACATCGAGAAGCGCCGCGATCTCCTCGACACGCGACATCTCCAACTGCCGGGCGCGCACCACAAGCGAGTTAGTGCGGGAATCCACGCCGATCCTCGCACCGTCCACCACCACGCTCAGAGCCTCGGAGACTCTCTCCGCCGGCGACCACGACAGCTTGATTACCTTGACCGCCTCAGCCTCCGCCGGCGCTTCCTGCCCCGATACTCTGGTTCCCCCAGAAGCAGAAGCCAGCGGTGCCTGGGCAGACGCAATATCAACCTGCGCTATGATCTCGCGGGCTCTGTTCAGCGCGGCCTCGTCCGCCAGCATTACGATGGCGTTGATCTCCGAATCGGCCTGGATCTTGCCGGTCGGGACCACCAGACCCAGAAGGCCCGCCACCGATTTCGCCGAGGCGTAGCTGAGCCGCACAACTTCAAGAGACTCAGCCGGAGCCTCCTGCTTGCCCTGCACGCCCTCGCCGGCGGCAGGGATCACGGCCTCAGGCGGAGCCACCGCCACGTCCAGCATGGAGATGACGTGCCTGACCTG
The DNA here is from genome assembly GCA_002409965.1 of Firmicutes bacterium UBA5389. GTDB lineage: Bacteria > Bacillota > DTU025 > DTU025 > DTU025 > UBA5389. The sequence continues at coordinate 27,355 of DHON01000122.1, read as the reverse complement.
CTCCAATCCGGCAGCCGAGCCCCGGCCTATCACCGAGTTGGTCCTCGGGTCGGCCTGCAACTTAGTGCTGTCGGCCACCAAGCCCAGCACGGGCATTACATCGTCCACCCTAGCATGAGTGAGCGAAAACCTCTCAACCTGCATCGGATCGAGGGCGCTGGGTTTTCCGGGCGGGGTGACGATCAGGCTCGTCCCCACGATGCGGTATTCCACGCCCGTAATGTAGGCAACCAGCTTCAGAGCCTCCTCGCACGTCAGGTCATGCAGGCGAATGGTGAGCCTGCCTTGCACTGCGGGGTCGAGCACGATATTCATCTCGCCCAGCTCGGCCAGGGCCCGGAACACGTCTGCGATCTCCGCCCCGACCAGGTCCAAGTCGACCTTGGGCGATGCCGCCAACGCTCCCGGCGCTAAAGCCAGCGCCAGGCAGATCACGACCGCCGCAGCACAGGCAAGAGCGCCAGCGCGTTCAACCTTCATCATTACTGCTCACCCCCTAGGGAGTAGTGGATATCTTCTCCGAGAAACGATACTACAACAGACTTGTCGTCTATGGATCTGACCACAGCGCCGTCGAATGGAGACTCCCCCACCCGGGTCAGCCGTGTCTGCCCTTCCACGCGAATGATGGCGACCGCCCTCCCCCCTGACCGCAACACCCCCGTGAGCATCGCCTGCGGCGGCTTGGGCGGCTCAGGCTCGGGCTCAGGCGGGGCAACCGCTCGGCTATCGGACTCGATGGGCTTGACAGCCGGCCCCAATTCCACCAGCGGCGCAAACGGATCCCAACGGCCTCCCTCGTTCGCCCCAAGCGCCGGCCCGTCTGCCGTCAGCCCGGCGACATCGCTCGCGGCTAGCAGGTCGGCGAACCTCTGAGCGAAACGGCCGCCCGCCGCCACGGTCGGCCCAGACGCACCAGGGCTCAAAGCCGCACGCCTGTCGCTCGCCATGAAAAGGAAATATCCCGCCGCAACTCCGATCAGCGCCACCAGGACCAGAGCGGGTATCCACACATGCCGCCGCCGCCTCGCTCGCTCTTGCTCGTCAGCGGAATCCGCCGAATCCACAGAACCTGCCGCAACCGGGGCTGGGGCCAAGTCCACCTTAGCGACCCGCGGCCGGCTTCGCCTGAGGTTTATCAACCTGCCCACCCCCCTTTGCCAAAGCATACGTTGTGGCCTGCACGGTGGCGGAGATCAAGTTCTCGCGAGGCAGGCCGGACTCGGCTTCGGCTGTCTCTGCCATCGCCTCCGCCGCCTGAACATCAGGGCGCGATGCCCCGCCCTCGAAAGTGAAGCCGTGTACGTTGATGATCCTGGGCAGCCCGATCAGGCCCTCGAGGAAACTGAGCACATCCTCGTACTTGCCCGTCAAAGCCAGTGTAAGGGGGACCTCCAGGTACCTTCCGCGCAGCTTGCCGTCGTCCAGGGCGGCCTCGGCGACGATTACGCGGTTGGCCAGGGCCACCGATTCGATGTCGCGCACGATCCAGTTGAGCTTGTCCTCCTCCGGGATCAGGCGCATCAGTGACTCGAGCCCTGCGATGGCCGCTTCCAGTTGCGCCTCAGCCTCGGGTGCCTTGCGCATCTTCGCCAGGCTGATCGAAAGCTCCGAGTTGGCCCTATCAAGGTCGGCCCTGAGCTGTTCGTGCCGGCGCTGCTGCGGTAAGTAGACGTACAGATAAAGGCCTGCCGCAGCCAGGACTACTATGAGCGCGCCCAATAGCCGCATCTGCCGGTTGGTGTGGTCAAATGCAGACATCCTGGCTCACCTCCCCGCCCCGGCCGTCTCAAGGGCACAGCCGATGCTGAATGTGTACACCTGGCTTTCGCCCCTAGATCCCAAGGAGACTGAACCCAGCTTGACATCGACGAATACGGGCGAACGCTCGAGCTGCAACGAAAGACGGGCCGCAGACTCCATAGAGAACGTGGCCCCGCCTATGCTTATGGCCCCCTTCGGGTCAGTTGAGAACGATTCCAGCCACACATCCTGCGGGATGATGTTGCGCAGCTCACGCAGGACCGGAGCGGGGGCGCAGTTCTCGGCCTGAATCGACCGGATTTCGTCGGCAAGAGCGTCCATCTCCTTAGCGCGCGTCTGCACACGGCTCAGTACGTCCAGGTCCTGCTGCATCGTCGCGAGTTGTGCCCCAACCTGCGCCAGCTCCCGCTCCATCTGGCGCATTGTAAAGAGCTGGCTCAGGCCGACCGCGAGCGCGGCAACCACCACGACCTCCACGACAACAACGAAGACAAGCCGCTTCGGACTGACCGGCGCCTTCTTGGCTTGGCGCTCTGGCAGCAGGTTGATCCTGGGCATTAATCAACCACCTCCCGCAGAGCGAGGCCCACGCCCACAGCGAGCATCGGCCCCAGCTTGTCCAGATCGAGCCTGGACGCGACCTTGGGGTTGATCGCTATATTCCGCAGGGGGTCGCACATGCTGGTGGGCAGCCCCAGTTCGCCCTGGAGATAGTGGTCCAGCCCGTCTAGGACAGATCCTCCTCCGGCCAACACCGCCCGGCTGACGGAGGCATCGTCCCTCCTGCCCTGCAGCTGCAGATCGTGGTAATCCAGCGACCGGCGGACCTCAGTGCCGATGGCGCAGGCCGTCTCGAGCACCGCCTCGGCAATCGCGCGACCCCGGGCGTCCAGCGCATCCAGGTGCGACTGGTCCTCATAGATGCGGGCTTCCTCGATCTTGATCTGCTCCGCCTCTTCGAATCCGATGCCAAGACGGTCGGCGATGGCCCTGGTGAAGCTGTAGCCTCCCACGGGCACGATTCGGGTGAACCGAATGATCTCGCCGTCAGCGATGACGATATCAGTGGTACCTGCGCCGATGTCGACGTAGGCCACGACCCCGTTGGCCGCGGAGCACGGGCTCTCGGCCCCCAAAGGCTCATATCGCAGCGCCCGAAGGACCGTAAACGGCTGCACGTCCACAGCGACCACCCTGAGCCCTGCCAGTTCTATCGCCGCAAGATGCGAGTCGACGATGCTCCGCTGCGCCGCGACGAGCATCACTTCCATGTTCGCCGCCTCGGGGTCGGCAACGCCTCGGATGATCTCGAAATCAACTGCCGCTTCTTCCATGGGGAAAGGTATGTACTTCTGGCCCTCCCACTTGAGAGCCTCGCGCAGTTCCTCTTCAGGCATCTTCGGAAACTGCACATGCCGCACGACCACTCCCTGCCCGGCAATGGCCGCCACCACCTCGCCCGGCCTGAAGCGACCAGCAGCGAGAGCCTTCTTGATCACCGCGGCCACCTGCTCGGGCTGTACCACCTTCCCGTCGCGGATCACGTCCACTGGGGTCAGCTCGACTGCCGCGCGCGTAAGCTCGACAGACGCGCCCCTCGCCGTTAGTTCAACCAACTTGACGCGGCTTGTGCCGATGTCAAGCCCGACCATGCTCTTAGCGCGTCTTCCGAAAAGACCGATCGGCACCGATCCATCCCCCCTGAGACGAAGAGTACAAAACACCTTATTAGCTATTCGACTGCAATAGATAAACTCCTACTGAAAAAAGATGAAAGACAGGATAGACGGGGCGAAAAACGCAGAAATCAGGCCTCCTACGGCGAGAAACGGCCCAAACGGCATGGGGTCGCGCCGCTTCTGCTTGCCCAAAGCGATACGCTCAATCCCCACAACCGACCCCAAAAGCGCCCCGATGAACAGAGCCAGCAGGCCCGCATCCCACCCCAGAAACGCCCCCATCATCCCCATGAGCTTGATATCGCCCCCGCCCATGCCTCCACGGCTAGCCAAGGCGAGCAAATAGACAACGCCCCCGCATACCAGGAGGCCTATGATGGACTGCAGCAGGGAGATGCCCGGGACGAACAGGGACAAGATGAGGCCGATGGCCATACCGGGATAGGTGACGGTGTTGGGAATGAGACGGGTGTTGATGTCGGTTCCCGCGACGACTATGAGAAGAGAAACGAAGATCATGTGTTTGATGCTTGCCAGGCTGACCCCGTAAGCTGCCACGATGGCGGCAAAAAGTAGACCGGTCGCAAGTTCCACGATCGGATACTGAGGTGATATGGGCTCCCTGCAGTATCTGCACCTGCCGCCCAAACGCAAGTAGCTCACGACCGGCACTAGATCGCGTGGCGCAAGCCGCCTCCCACAGTGTGGGCATGACGACCGCGGCCACGCGATCGAGCGATGCTCAGGTAAGCGGCAGATACAGACATTGAGGAAGCTGCCGATGCCAAGGCCCAAGACAGCCGCTAGCAATGTCAGCATGAACAGCAATCGAACACAGCTCACTTCATCTTTTTGGATAAGGAGCATGCCGGGCGACGCAGAAAGTGCCCGGCATGACAGAACCAACACTGTGCCCGAAAGGGCCATCTCATCCGACCGTACGACCATTATTCGAGCTGAGCTGACCGCTAATTGTGGCCCGCCTTACAGGTTACAGTCACTTTGCCAGCGTCATCGATACCGAAACCATAGCCCGCCTTTTCTGCGGCGGTATCCAGCGGGCATAGTATCTCGCCTACATTTGTCAGGTAACCCTTCAGCACGCAATCCGCACTTGTGGTGATCTTATCTTCGGCAATCGCCAGCCCCGTTTCGGCCCAGTACAGGCCTGCTGCTGTCTCAATAGTGCGTTTGTTCGCTTTGCACGCGGCCTCTTTGGCCTTGTTCACATAGCCGTTATAAGCAGGTATCCCAATTGCCGCCAAGACACCGATGATCACGATAACGATCATCAGCTCCATCAAGGTGAAACCTTTTTCATTCCTCACAGTATCATCTCACTCCTTTTCCTAGTCTCGACACGTCTTCTTTCGAATGGTCAACGTACTGGGACTTGTCCATAGGGAACCCTCTACATCGCCAAATTCGCCATATTGAACATAGGCACCATGATCGCCGCCACGATGAAGGCCGCGAACACGCCTATCACCAGTATGATCGCCGGCTCTATCATCGCGGTGAGGCTCTGGATCGCCTGGTCTACTTCGCGATCGTAGAAGTCGGCGGTCTTGTGGAGCAACTGGTCGAGGGCGCCGGTCTCCTCGCCGATGGCCACCATGTGCGCGAGCATTGGTGGGAAGATTTGCGATTGTCTGAGAGGTCTCGCAAGTCCTACACCGTCTCGCACTGAAGCTTTGGCTTCTTTCACCGTTTCTCGAACAACGGCATTGTCTGACAACCTGTCCAAGATGTCAAGAGCCTGTAGCATGGGCACGCCGCTTTGCATCAACATTCCAAAGGTCCGTGCAAACTGGGCGGTCTGGGATTTGCGCACAACGGATCCAAAGACCTTGATTCCCAGCAGGAAGTGGTCCCACCACGACTTGCCCGAACCCTTGATGTACCTCATGAACGCGATGATGATGAGCGCCGGCACTCCGAAATGTAGGTACCAGTAGTTCTGCACGCTCTTGCCGTAGCCGAAGAGCACGCGGGTCACCATGGGCAGTTCCATGCCGAACTCCGCGAACATGTCGATGAACGTTGGCAACACGAACCCCATCAGGGCCATGATGGCCCCGGCGGCTACCAATACCAACACCGCGGGGTATGTAAGAGCCCCTTTGATCTTCCCCCGCACCTCCACCTCCTTCTCGAAATGCGTAGCCACCCGGTCAAGCACCACGTCCATGGTACCGGAGGCCTCGCCCGCCTCCACCATGTGCACGAAGAGCGGAGGGAACACCGCCGGATACTTGCCCAGCGACGCGGCGAACGTCTCTCCCGACTCCACATTGTGCCTGACGTCCGCGAGGAGCTGACCTACCCGGGCATCGTCCACCTGCTGGCCCAGGATGGCCAAGGACTGCACGAGAGGGATGCCGGCGGCGATCATCGTGGCGAGCTGCCTAGACACCAGGTAGAGCTGGGTAACGGTCATCTTGGTCGCAGCCTGAACCTTCTTGGCCCCGCCGATAGGCATGTCGAGCGCGGCCGATACCCCGCGCTTGGCAGGGGCTATCATGGTGGGTATGTAACCCTGCTGCCTCAGGCGTTCGGCCACGCCGTCGGCCGTCTCGGCGTCCATGGAGCCTTCAACAGTCTTGCCGGACATGTCCCGGCCGCGATAGGTCCAACTTACGCTAGCCATCCCTCTCACCTCCCTCTGCTAGAGCTTCACTGCCTGCTGAGATAGTCGTCTCAGCTCCTCCGGGTCAGTGGCGTATGTCAACGCGTCCTCCCAAGTGACGGTGCCCTTCTGCGCAAGCTCCTTAAGGTGCGAGTCGCGGCTCTGCATCCCGAACCTGGAGCCGGTCTGGAGCACCGAGTAGAGCTGGTGCGTCTTGCCCTCGCGGATCAGGTTGCGCACTGCGGGCGTGGCCACCATCACCTCGATGGCTGCCACTCGGCCGTTGCCGTCGGCCCGCTGCAGCAAGGCCTGCGAGACTATCCCGAGTAGGACTCCTGAGAACTGCACGCGGATCTGCTGCTGCTGGTGCGGCGGAAACTGGTCGATTACTCTATCGACAGTCTGCACCGAATCGTTAGTGTGCAGCGTTGCAAGAACCAAGTGGCCGGTTTCGGCGGCGGTCAACGCTATCGACGTAGTCTCCAAATCGCGCATCTCGCCCACAAGTATCACATCGGGGTCTTCACGCAGCGCGGCTCTGAGCGCCGCCGCGAAGGACATGGTGTCGGAGCCGACCTCCCTCTGGTTGATCATGCTCTGGTTGTGCTTGTGGAGGTACTCGATGGGGTCCTCCAGCGTGATTATGTGACACGCGCGCTCGCGGTTGATTATGTCGATCATGGCGGCCAGGGTTGTTGACTTGCCGCTGCCCGTGGGCCCTGTTACCAGCAGCATCCCCCGGGTCTTCTCGGCGAAACCGCGCACTACCGCCGGCAGGCCCAGCTGCTCTAAGGTGCGTATCTCAGTTGGAATAACGCGGAGCGCCGCCCCCACCGAACCGCGCTGCAAGTACGCGTTCACCCTGAACCGGGCGATTCGAGGAATGCCGTAGGAAAAGTCGACCTCTCCCGCCTCTTCGAACCTGTGGCGCACCTCGTCCTTCATGATACTGTGCACCAAAGTTTCGGTATCAGGGGGCATCAGCCTGGGTAGGTCGGGAAGCGGCCTCAGCACCCCGTTTACCCTCACCATCGGCGGCAAGCCGGTGGTGAGGTGCAAATCGGAAGCATTCAGTTTTACCGCCTCGAGCAACAGCTCGTCCATACTGAGCGACACAGGTACCTTCACACTCCGATCATTCATCGCCTGCCGACACCCTGAGCACTTCGTCTATGGTGGTTACGCCCGCGAGCACCTTCTCCGCCCCATCTTCGATCAGCCTCTTCATGCCCTGCTGCCGGGCAACGGACGCTATCTCGTCGCTCGGGGCATTGCGCGACACCAACTCGCGAACAGGCTCGTTGACCATCATGATCTCGTGGATCGCGGTCCGACCCGAGTAGCCTGTGTTGCCGCAGGACTTGCAGCCTTTTCCATGAACCAGCTCGCGCGGCAAGCCCAGCGCGGGCTCATCGGACAGCTTAGCGGTAGTGCGCAGCCACCATCCCCACGATTCATCGTCGGGCACGTATTTCTCGGCGCACTTTGTGCACACCCGGCGCACCAGGCGCTGGGAGAGAACGCATATGAGCGAGGAGGCCGCTAGGAACGGCTCCACGCCCATGTCCACGAGGCGCACGGTGGCCCCGGGCGCATCGTTAGTGTGCAGCGTCGACAGGACCAGGTGACCGGTAAGAGCAGCGTTCACGGCGATCTCGGCCGTCTCATGGTCGCGGATCTCGCCCACCATAATGATATCGGGGTCCTGACGCAACATGGAGCGGAGCCCGGACGCGAAAGTCAGCCCGGCCTTGACATTCGTCTGCACCTGGTTTACCCCGTCCAGCCTGAACTCGACCGGATCCTCCACTGTGATGATGTTCTTCTCCACCGAGTTCAGCTGGTTGAGGGACGCGTACAGGGTCTGCGTCTTGCCGCTGCCGGTGGGGCCGGTCACAAGTATGATGCCGTGGGGACGGGCCAACGCCCTATTCCACAGCTCCAGGTTGCCCGGAAGAAAGCCCAGTTGCTCCAGCTTGACCTGGGCGCCCCGCCTAAACAGCACACGGCAGACTACCTTTTCACCGTGTATGGTGGGGAGTGTGGATACGCGCAGGTCGATCTCCTGACCCTCCACCTTCAGCTGTACCCGACCGTCCTGAGGCACGCGCCGTTCGGCGATGTCCATATTGGACATTATCTTGAACCTCGACGCGATGGCGGCGTGACTGCCTCTTGGGATCTTCATCGTCTCGCGCAGCATTCCATCTACGCGGTATCTGACCTTGACCGATGTGGCCTGCGGCTCCACGTGTATGTCGGACGCGCGGTCGCGAACGGCCTGCGATACGATCATGTTTACCAGCCTGACCACGGGTGCCTCATCCACCAGCTCGCGCAGGCGGTCTACGCCGATTTCCTCTTCTTCTTCAGAAAACTGAATCGCTTCGTCCGAGAACTCCTCCAGGTCGCGCACGACCTGGTCGATATCTTCGCCCGACCCGTAGTACTGGTCTAGGGCCCGCTCCATTTCGTCCTCCGCCGCCACCATGGGTTCCACGTCGAAGCCCGCGGCGATCTTCACATCGTCCAGGGCGAAGACGTTCAGCGGATCGCACATGGCCAGCCTAAGCTTGCCGCCTACGATCTCCACCGGAAGGACCTTGTATCTTCTGGCCATGGCCTCGGGCACCAGAGCGATGACATCGCTCGACACCACGTACTCGGGAAGGTTGACGCGGGGAACGCCGAACTGGCGCTCGATCACCGCGGCAATCACGGCATCGGTGGCATAGCCCAGCTTCACCAGGGTTCGTCCGAGCCGCTCGCCTGTACGTCGTTGCACCGCCAGAGCGTCAACCAACTGCTCCTGGGTTATGACTTCCGATTCGACCAAGCTCTCTCCGAGCCGCTTGTGGCCAAGCCGCGCCAATACAAGTAACCCCCCGCTTCAGCGTAAGCCAATTGCCCATGCATGAATGGTTGTTCTACGCTTCCATCGGGAATCCTTCCGAGAAAGATGCATGAATCATCGCAATAGCTTGGAGTTTGCACATTACTTGCGGAGATTGGGGAGAATCGAGGCGGCCCTGTCGAGTATCTCATGGGCCAGCGCGAGTTTGGACATGGCGGGGAGCCCCTCAGGCTCAAGGCCTGGGCGAAGCAGAGTGACTGTGTTCTCGTCCGAGCCGAACGGCGAGCATTCGCCGCCCACCGCGTTGGCCACGATCATGTCGAGGTTCTTTGCCGCCAGTTTGGTCTGGGCGTTCGCGAGCAGGTCATCCGTCTCGGCCGCAAAACCAACGATGACGCGCTCTCCTTTGGTCCTGGCGATCTCGGCGATGATGTCGCGGGTGCAAGCCAGCCGGATGCACAGGTCGTCCGCGGTCTTCTTGATCTTGCTGCCGCTGTAGCTCGCCGGACGGTAATCGGCCACTGCCGCGGCGGCGACAATGATGTCGGAGGCTGGCGCAGCCGCCACGCAGGCGTTGTACATCTCGTCGGCCGTCTCTACCTCTATGAGCGCGCACCCCTCAGGAACAGGCAGATCAGTCGGCCCCGCGACCAGCGTGACGCATGCGCCGCGGGCCGCGGCAGCGCCGGCTACGGCGTATCCCATCTTCCCGGACGATCTGTTGGTGATGTAGCGCACAGGATCGATGGGCTCGCGGGTGGGTCCGGCGTTCACCAGAACACGCCTGCCCGCAAGCGAAGGGCGGGCCCGGCCGTGCAGCGCGTGCATGGCGAAATCGACTATCCGCTCAGGCGCCGCCATCCGCCCCGGGCCCGTATCGCCGCAGGCCAGGCGGCCGCGCTCGGGCCCCACGAACATGTAGCCGAGGGCGCGAAGGGACGCGATATTCCGCTGGACAATGGGGTTCTCGTACATGCCGGTGTTCATGGCGGGCGCGATCACGATGGGAGCGCGCGCGGCCATGACCGTGGTGGTCAGCATGTCGTCTGCCATGCCCGCGGCCGTCTTGCCGATGAAGTTGGCGGTGGCGGGGGCTATGACGAACAGATCAGCCCGCTGGGCCAAGGAGACATGCTTCACGTTCCACTCGCCCGGCTCTTCGAACATATCGACGGTCACCGGATTGGCGGTGAGCGTCCGGAAGGTGAGAGGGGTCACAAACTCGCATGCAGATTCGGTCATGATCACATGCACATCCAGCCCGCGCCGGACCAGCATGCTCGCGGCCAGCGTGGCCTTGGCGGCCGCTATGCCCCCGGTCACCCCAAATACGCACGTTTCTCCCACCAGAGGTCACCTGCCGCCGGAGTCGCCGCCAAGCTGCGTGAAGAGGTCGGCCGCCGCCCCATCGCCCCATCGGCCGATGGGAGCTTCTTCGACAGTCTCTTCGACCTCGCCCGGGGCAGGCCGGTAGAACTGGATCCGCCCTTCGGCGATCTCGCGCAAGGCCAGCGTGACCGGCTTCTCGGCCAGATTGCCCCCGCGCTTCTGCTGGATGTTCATGATAGTGCGCGCTCGTCTCGCGGCCATCACCACCAGAGTGTAGCGGCTATCGGATTTTGAGATCAGCTCCTCCAGAGAGGGTCGTATCAATAGAGTAGCCTCCATTCGCATCGAATCCAATTCCCGGTACCTTGCAAAGCCCCCTTCATCCGCCGGCGCCCGCGCGCGGCGTCAGGGAGGCCTAGGTGTAGGTCGTGCTAGTCGAATGCCTCCGGCGCGAACCTGCGCACAAATGCGCCGCAGTCGCACCGCGACACTCGCGCCCGCTCGGCGAGGATTATCGACCTGATCCGGTCAACGGCCTGATCAAGGCGGCTGTTCATCACTACATAGTCATACCTGAATACGGCGGGTATCTCCTCCACCGCTTTAGCGAGACGGCGTCGAACCGCCTCGGGCGATTCCGATCCCCGCCTCTCGATCCTCGCTCTGAGCTCCGCGTAAGACGGCGGCACGAGGAAGATGAAGACCGCATCGGGCATCGCCGCGCGGACCTGGTCGGCCCCGCGTATCTCGATGTCCATAATCACGTCTTCGCCGGCGTCCAGTCTCTCTTGGACCAATGATCGCGGAGTGCCGTAGTAGTTGCCACAGAACTCCGCCGTCTCAAGAAAGCCGCCCGCCTCCATCATCGCTACGAACTCATCATGCTTGACGAAGAAATAGTGTACCCCGTCCATCTCGCCGTGTCGCGGCGCCCGGGTCGTCGCCGAGACGGAATAGGTCAGATTGGGCACGCTCTGCCTTACCTCGGCAAGCACCGAATTCTTCCCGGATCCTGAAGGACCGGAGATCACTACTAGATTGCCTCGAGTTCTCGGGAACTCGACACGCTCGCCTAACATTTCACAACTCCGTTGCTTCCCCTGTTTCGGGTTTCGATACGCGCTGGGGGCACAAGCTTAGCTGCGCTCGTCAGCCTCGGGGTCCTGAGCCTGCGCGAGCCGGACCCGCTGCGCAACCGTCTCCGGCTGAACAGATGTCAAGATCACGTGGCCGCTGTCGGCGATCATGACGGCCCGCGTCCGCCGGCCGAACGTCACATCGATCAGCATACCGCGCTCGCGGCCCTCCCGGATTATGCGCCTTATCGGCGCCGATTCAGGGCTGACTATGGCCACAAGCCTGTTGGCTGCGACAATATTGCCGAAGCCTATGCTGACGAGCTTGATGCCCACGTCTGATCCCCCTACTTGGCCAGCTTCTTCAGAAGAGCTTCCTTCTGGCGAACGCCAAGCCCCTGGACTCTTCGGCTCTCGTCGATGCCGATCTCCTCCATAATCTGGCGGGAACGTACCTTGCCGATCCTCGGTAGCGACTCCAGCAAGTATGCAACGCGCATCTTGCCGATGACTTCGTCCTCCGCCCGGCTCAGAACGCCCTCGAGCGTCATGCTTCCAGCCTTGAGATCCGCCCTGACCTTCGCCCTCTTGCTCCTGACCTCCTGGGCCTTCTTGAGCGCCTCGCGCTTCTGTTCGGGTGTCAGTTCTGGCAATGCCATTATTCGCGCACCTCCCATGAATTGTTCGCCTTAGGTTTGCCGATGCTCATTCCACGTTCTGCACCTGTTCGCGAACCTTCTCCAGTTCAGACTTGATCTCGACCACATGGGCCGACACAAGTGAGTGTTGAGCCTTGGACGCGATTGTATTGGATTCGCGGTTCATCTCTTGAGTGATGAAATCGAGCTTCTTGCCCCGAGCTCCCCCCTCGCTCAGCGTGCGGCAGAACTGCTCGATGTGGCTCCTGAAACGGACCGCCTCCTCCGTGTAATCGCATCTGTCAGCGAACAGAGCTACCTCAGTCGCGAGCCTGGCCTCGTCGACACGGGCATCCCCCAGCATCTCAGCTACCCTTCGGGCAAGCCTCGTCCGGTAAGCCTCAACTGAATCGGGGGCGTGCTTGACGATTTCGACTAGTGTTTGCTCAATTTTCCTAACTCTATGCACAATGTCGCTTTCGAGCCTCTGCCCCTCTGCCCGACGCATCGCGACCAGCTGATTCAGGGCCTCCTCAAGCGCCGGGCGGAACATCGCCCAAAGCGTTTCGGGGTCGGCGCCGGACTCCTGGACCGTGATCACATCGGGGTACCGCGCCAGCGCTTCGGCTGTCACGGCTCCCGAGAGAGAGAGGTCGGCTGCGAGACTGGCCAGACCCTCAGCATAAACGCGCGCGAGGTGCGTGTCGAAGACTACCGTGCGCCGGAGCGAACTGCGCCATTCCACCGACACCGATACATCCACTCTGCCTCGCGAGAGCCGCTCAGACACAAGCGTCCTTGCAGCCTCTTCAACCTGGGCGAACTCACGGGGCATTCGAAAAGATACGTCCAGGTATCTGTGGTTTACGGACTTCATCTCAACTGTGACCGCGCCATCGTCGCACACGTGAACCGCACGACCGTAACCTGTCATACTCTCCAACATGAGCTGGCATTTCACCCTTCGCTCTTAACCGTGCAGTTCATTCTACTACACAGATCCCAGCTGCATCAAGTGTTTGACTCAGCTTTGGCCTGAATACACGGCTTTCCGGTGCGTCTTATTCCACCTACGCGGCGAAATTCCTGCATCCAATGTGGGTGTTCACCCACTTTCACCCGCTTTTCTTTGCATTTCTCACTCTGAACGCGTGAAATCGGCGCCGCATCGCCCGCCTCCCCACCCGAGCGATGGCGGTGAGCACCACCGACCACCCCGACAGAAACAGCACCAACGCCCAATCGATCAGCGAGAGCGGACGCGTGCCCAAGAATGCTTGGCCCGCTGCAAGCTGCACCCCGGCCACCTGAAGCCCTGCGGATACAGCTACGGCGGCCACCAGGAATCCGTTGGAGGCCAGGCCGATCTGGGACACCGAGTATCTTTCAGATCGGCAGTGGAAGACGTAGATCAACTGCGACATGACCAGGGTGCTAAATGCCATAGTGCGCGCGGTGGCCAGGTCATGACCGAGCGCCAGCCCGGCCAGGACGTAGCAGGCTATCGTGCAGAGCCCGATGAACATCCCCTGCGTTAGGATCTTCAGCCCCAACCCGCGCGCGAATACCCCTTCGTCCGGGCGACGGGGCGGCCGCGACATGGCGTCGGGGTCGGTGGGATCGGCGGCCAGAGCCATCGCCGGCAGGCCGTCGGTCATCAGGTTCATCCACAGAAGCTGAATGGGCGTTAGCGGCAGGGGCAGGCCCGCCAAGGCCGTAAGCAACATGGCCGCCACTTCCCCCACGTTGCTCGCCAGAAGATACCTGATGAACTTGCGGATGTTGTCGTAGATCGACCGGCCCTCCTCTATTGCGGCTATGATGGTGGCATAGTCGTCATCGCCCAGCACCATGCTGGACGCCTCCCGCGCCACATCGGTGCCCTTCAGACCCATGGAGATCCCGATGTTGGCCTCGCGAATGGCCGGGGCGTCGTTCACTCCATCGCCCGTCATGGCCACGATGTGGCCGCGTTCGCGAAGCGCCCGCACTATCCGCAGCTTGTGCGCCGGCGCCACCCGGGCGAACACCGCGGCAGTGTCGGCCATGCGCGCCACCTCATGATCGGCGGCATCGTCCAACTGCTCGCCGGTGACTACCCGGCCGGTGCGCGTCTCGTGATCGGTGGAACCGTCCGGCCCGATCAGCCCGATTTGCATTGCGATGGCTCTGGCCGTCTCCGCGTGATCGCCTGTGATCATGATAGTCCGGATGCCGGCGCGCCTGGCCCGTTCCACCGACCTCGCCGCCTCCGGTCGAGGCGGGTCCATCATCCCCACAAGTCCCAGAAATGTCAGATGAGGCGACACGTGGGGTTCCGAATCGCCCCGCCCGTCCGCCCGCTCCTCTATGAGGTTGCCGCGGGCGCAAGCCAACGCCAGCACGCGCATGGCCCGGCGCGCCAGCCCCAAGTTCCTGGCAAGCACCTCGCGGTCGAACCGCGCATCGCGATCCACCCTCTCCTGTCCCACATAGTAGCTGTCGCACAGCTCCAACACGACCTGAGGCGCCCCTTTGACGAACGTGAACACCCCCTCGGGGTCCTGGCACACCACCGCCATCATCCTCCGCTCCGGCTCGAACGGGATCTCAGCCACTCGGCTGAAGGCGCGGACTTGGCGCATCACGCCCAGCCCGCCCTTGTGCGCCATGCAAAGCAGCGCGCCTTCGGTGGGATCGCCCACAACGCTCCACGTCCTCCTGCTCCGGGCGGTCGCAGTCGAGCCCGCCGCCTCCCGCGTCAGGCTGGCGTCATTGCACAGAGCCGCGCACAGCAGCAGCTCACGCAGGGCCGGGAGAGCTGGGTCGCGCGCCGGGTCGTCGATGCGCCTCTCGGGCGCCGGTACATCCCCGCGCCCCGGCCCACCCACCTCCCGAAACTCCCCGTCCGGCGCGTATCCCGAACCCGTCACTCGCAGTTCCCGGGGGACTAGATCCACCGCCACCACAGTCATCTCGTTGCGCGTGAGCGTGCCTGTCTTGTCGGCGCAGATCACCGTGGCGCATCCCAAAGTCTCGACCGCCGAAAGCCGACGGACGATGGCGTGACGTGCGCTCATCCTCTGAACGCCCAGGGCCAAGCTGATGGTGACTATCGCCGGCAGCCCTTCTGGTATGGCGGCCACCGCCAAGCTCACGCCCGCCATGAACATGGACTGCACCGATTCGCCGCGCGCCACGCCCAGCGCGGCCACGGCGGCGCAGATCAAGAGGCACGCCAAGACGATCCACCGTCCAAGCTGCGCCAGGCGCCGCTGAAGCGGAGTCTGTCCTTCAGACGCCCCGCTGATCATGCCGGCGATCGTCCCTATCTGAGTGTCCATACCCGTGCTCACCACTATGGCTTTCCCGCGCCCGCGCGTGATCACAGTCCCGGCGTACAGCATGTTGCGATGCTCCGCCACCGGGGCGGACTCGCGCACGATGGAGTCGGCGTCTTTGCGCGTCGGCCGGGACTCGCCTGTGAGCGCCGATTCGTCCGCTTCCACCCCGTGGCACTCCGAAAGACGTGCGTCAGCCGGAACCCGATCGCCCTGCCCCAGAAGAATGATGTCGCCGGGCACGAGCTCAGACGCGTCCACGTGCATCGCCCGCCCCTCCCGCAACACGGCGGCATGAGGCGCCGCCAGCCGGCGCAGGGCGGCCAGTGCCCGCTCGGCCCTGAATTCCTGCACAAAGCCGAGGAACGCGTTCATCACGACTATGGCGAGAATCGCCGCCACGTCCCGATATTCGCCGAGCACGGCGGAGACGGCTGTTGCCCCGAGCAGCACCAGAACCATGAAGTCCTGGAATTGCCCGGCCAGCATGGCCAGGACAGACGGGCCGCGCGCCGCCTGGATCTCGTTGGGCCCGTATGCTGCCTGCCGCGCTTGCACGTCCCGGGCTTCCAGCCCGCGTGCTGCAGAAGTCTCCAACTCCCGCTCAATCACACCCATACTCACCGAATGCCATGCGCGCGCCATCGACATCTCCCCGCCCACCTCCGCCCCCTGCCCCGCCGGCAGGGAAGTCTCGTCCACTATACCTATGGGCCCTTGGCGGCGTTAATGCCACAGTTGTCCGCTTCACCCCGGTAATGCCCGTGCAAGCGTGCAGCTACGGGCAATCTCGGGCGAGCGGGTGCACTGTGCGCTGCGCCGCTCGCCGCAGGATGTGATACCATGTTGCGTGGATGCAGATGCAATGCTGCGCGAACGCAGGTAACACACTTAACGAATTCGGAGGCTCATGTATGAACAGGCGATGGCTACAGATGGACGGTTTCCTGCTATCGGCGGCGGCGGCCGAAATCCGGTGCGAACTCGTAGGAACCAAGATAGATCGGGTGTATTCCGCGTCCCGCGACTCCATCGTAATCTCCGTCGGACGTGGTCGCACGCGGTCCCTGCTGGCATCGGCATCGCCGTTGGCGGCGCGTGTCTGCCTCACTTCTGATCCGCCGATGTCGCTTCCAGAGCCCACTCCCTTTGCGATGCTCGTGCGCAAACACCTGACAGGCGGACGAATAGTGCTCGTGCGCCAGCTGGAGCTGGACCGGGTTCTCACCATACAGGTCGAGGGATGGGCCGATGCCGACCCGTCCCAGAACAAGTTGCTCATAGCGGAGATCACGGGACGGCTCAGCAACATCGTCTTGACCGACATGGACGGTCGGATCCTGGACGCCGCGCGCCGTGTAGACCAATCGCGGAACAGATACCGCGAACTGCTTCCGGGCGCGGTGTACCTGCCTCCGCCGCCGATGGACCGGGCGGATCCCCGAGACGTTCCAACCCGTGAAGCATTCATCGCAGCTATTCGCAGACGCGCTGCGCAGGAGCAAGCGCGAGAGCAGGCGCGAGAGCAGGCGCGGGCGAACGCGTCGACACAGCCCGAGACGCCCGCCGGGAACAGGCATGCATCCGCGCGCGGTGTTGGAGAAGCGCTGGCGCAGTATTTCGCGGGCATCGGCCCAACGCTCGGAGCTGAGCTCGCGTTTGCGGCTGGGCTGGATCCGGCGCAAAGCGCGACAGAGCTAGACGATGCCCAACTGGCCCAGCTGTGGGAGACGTTTTCGGCCTTCCTTGACGGGGCACGCAAGGAACGCTTCGTGTTCGAGGCGGCTTTCGAATGGGAGAACGGGCGCGCCGCGGCGCTGTCGTGCGCCGGCCTCTCGCACCTCGCCGGCGATGCCGCGCGGCTGCGCACAGAGCGGTTCACATCGGCGTCCGACATGATCGACGCGTGTTACTCCAGAGCTGAGCAGGTGGAACAGCTGGAGGAGCGCCGCCGAGCGATGGCGCGCGAAGTGGCGGCGTTGCTGGATCGTGGCCGGCGCAAGCTGGAAGCTCAGCGCGCAGAACTCACCCGCGCCGCTCAGTCAGACTGCCTGCGGCGACAAGGCGAACTGCTCACCGCCAACCTTCATCTCTTCGGAAATGGCCCGCTGAGGGCGGAGCGTGTCCAGGCAGTGGACTACTTCGACCCCAACATGGCGCAAGTAGAGGTCGAGGTGGACCCGTCTCTGTCGGCATCGGCCAATGCCCAGGCCTTGTTCGCCCGGTACGCCCGAGCGCAGCGAGCGCTCGCGGCGGTGGCCGACAACATCGCCGCGACCGAGGGCGACAACGCCTATCTCGAAAGCGTGTCGAGCATGATCGACATGGCCGATGGCATGGAACACCTCGATTCCATCCAGGAGGAGCTGGCGGCGCTGGGCTACGCGCGCCCGCGAGGCGCGGGGCGCAAGGACCACATGGGACAATCGGGGCAATCAGGACGAGCGGGACGGACGGGACGCGCTGAGCGAGACGGACGCGCGCGAATACACATGCCGGCGAGGTACACGGCACGCTCCGGGCACGAGATATTCGTGGGCCGAAACAACCTTCAGAACGACCATCTCACTTTGAAGCTGGCGCGCGGCCATGACCTGTGGTTCCACGCCAAAGATGTGCACGGTTCGCACGTAGTGCTGAAGCGCCGGGCCGCAGAAGACGTGCCGGAGGAGACTGTGCGCGCCGCAGCGCTGCTCGCAGCCTACTACAGCCGAGCCCGTATGTCGTCGAACATCGCCGTGGACTGCACTCTGGTGAAGAATGTGCGCAAGCCGCGCGGGGCCCGCCCGGGGATGGTCATTTACGACCGCCACAGAACTCTCTGGGTGACCCCGTCACGGGAAGAGATCGCGGAAGCCTTCGGTCTCAATGGGGCCGCCCTTGATCAACGGACCCATAACTAGCCCACGTTCGCCGATGGCCACGATTCGCGTGCCCATCCGCGCCGAGGCCAGGCTGATCTTGTCAATAGCGGCCCGCGCCGCCCAGGCCGTGAGAGGTCGGGGGCGGCATTCCTCTATCCGCGCCGGTATGATCTCCGCCCGCACCACCGCTTTTGGCGAGAACGTCACGAGGGCGATCATACTCTCCACGGTGCGCGGCTTCTTCTGGTCAAAGACGAAGTTGCCCATGGAGTAGACAATCACTCCGCCGTGGTAGACCTCTACCGGCTGCAGCACGTGCGGGTGATGCCCGTGCACCACGCTTGCCCCGGCATCGATGGCCGCATGCGCCAGCTGCACCTGCCTATCTGCCGGCATCGAAACGTACTCGTCTCCCCAGTGAAATGAGACCACGACATGATCCGCCAGTCTCTTGGCGAGCCTGATGTCCTCCAAGATGACCTCGCGGTCCCAGGGCGTGATGCCGGGGCTCGCGGCGCCGGCCACGAAACGCTTGGGCCGGGCGATGGACCAATAGATGTGGGCGAACTCCGAGTAACCCAAGAAGGCCACGGATATGCCGTTGGCCCAGATCACCGCGGGCCGGCGCGCCTGCGCAAGGTCCTTTCCGGCTCCACACACGGCCATCCCGGCCGCGGCCAGGTTGGAGAGGGTTTCGGCGAATGCCGGATCATCGTAGTCGAGGACGTGGTTGTTGGCGAGAGTAACCACATCCACGCCCGCGTCCGCCAGTCGCTGCGCGAACTCGGGATCGGAGCGAAACCATATGCCCTTGCCGGGCAGGCGCGCGCCGCCCCGGGCGATGCTGGTCTCCAAGTTCAGAAATGCCACATCGGCAGCGGTCAGCACGGGGCGCACCGCCGACAGAGGCCAATCACTCCCCCGCTCGCCGCATACCCGTCTCACTCCGCGGTCGAACATTACATCGCCCGCAACGGCCAGCGTCAGCCGCGGCAGCCGGGCGACTGCGGCAAGCAAATGGACTGCCTGCTCTGACACGTCCGACTCAGCTAGGCGGCCAGCGGCGCCTGAGCCCGCAGTCGAGCCCATGCCCGTGCAGGCAGTTGCGCCGATGCCCGCCGCCGTTGCAACGCACAAGAGGAACACACCCAAAGCCCGCATCGAACCTCTCATACGCCCACTTCCTCTTGATCGCCTGACCGCGCCCGAAGCGACTCCACGGCGGCGCTCATATCTCCCGGCATCTGGGCTTCAAACACCATGTGCTCCCCTGTGGCAGGGTGTGTGAACTCCACTTTTGCGGAGTGCAGGGCCTGGGCGAGAAGACCCAGCTCGCCCCGGACTCCGCCGTACACCGGGTCGCCGGCCAGCGGTCGGCCGATGTACTGCATGTGTACCCTGATCTGATGCGTACGACCTGTTTCCAACGTAGCCTGGACCAGGGTGTAATCGCCGTATCTTTCAATCGTGCGGAAGCGTGTTACCGCCCGCCTGCCATTGGCTATCACCGCCTGCCGCCTCCGATCCACAGCGTGGCGGCCGATGGGAGCGTCAATGACCCCCTCGTTCTCGACGATGTTGCCACGCACGAGTGCCAAGTAGTGGCGGCCTACGTGATGCGCCGCCAAATCGGCCGCGAGTTTCAGGTGAGCTCGGTCGTTCTTGGCCACGATCATGGCGCCTGTGGTGTCGCGGTCCAGGCGGTGGACGATGCCCGGCCTGAGGGGGCCTCCGATGCCCGACAGGCTCATCTGCCTGCCGAGGAGCGCGTTGACCAGCGTCCCGGTGCTGCGGCCCGCCCCCGGGTGCACGGCCATGCCGCGAGGCTTGTCGATCACCAGCACATCGTCGTCTTCATAGAGCGTCTTCACCAGGATGTCCTCGGGACACACACACACTTGATCGGAGCGCGGCGGCGGCAGCGACACCTCTATGACGTCTCCTGCGCGCACGCGGAAGGAAGGTTTGGTCTCCACGCGACCGCTTACCCGGACGGCGCCGTCTTCTATAAGTCTTTGGATAAAGGAACGCGAAGGAGCAGCCTGCTCCTTCGCGAGGTACACATCCAGCCTCAAGCCTGCATCAGCATCGGCAGGGCTTGAGATGACTACGTCCATTGCTCAGGCCTTGACCGAAGGCCCCGCGGCCGAGGGCTTGTTCGGCTCAGCCGGCGATGCTCCGCGGGCCCGGGCTCGGACCACGCCGAACGCCAGAACCGCCAGAAGCACGCAGAGGACCTGAGTGGCGGTAAGCGGCGCGAAGTAGTCGCGCGTGCCCACGCGGAAGAATTCCACTATGAACCTGCCCACACAGTACAGGCCAGCATACAGCCAGAGTATCTGGCCATCGAACTTCTTCTTGGGTTCAACCGCCCGCAGTATGAAGAATATGATGACGCTTGCGATCGCCGAGTAGATCTGCGTAGGATGGCGCAGCGCCCCGCCGGGCCCCGCGCCAAGCGCCCACGGCACTTCGCTGATCCGGCCATAGCAGCATCCATTGAGCAGGCAGCCGATGCGCACGATGGCATACCCGATCGCCACGGCAGGCGCCGCGACGTCAGCCATTTTGCCTATAGAGACCTTCTGCTTGCGGCAGTACAGCACGCCCACGAGGACGCCGGCGCCGAGCCCGCCGAAGTAGGACAGCCCGCCATCGCGCATGTAAAACACGCTGATAGGGTAATCGACGTAGCTTCCGATGTTGAGCAGCACGTAGAGCAGCCTTGCCCCGATTATCGACGCGATACAGACAAACAAAGCGAGGTCGATCACGTTGTCGGGGTCTATGCCCTTCTTCTTGCCGGACATGGCCGCATACACGGTTCCGATGACGAAAGCGATGGCAAGCGAAAGCCCCCACGAGTAGACAGGATACTTCCACAAACTAAACAGGATGGGCTGCACAAGTTACTCCTCCTTCCGACCTGGGCTGCGCAACATCCCCAAGAGGATCAGCGCGACCCCCACAACGATGGCACTGTCGGCCAGATTGAACACTGGCCAGGGACCGACTTCCAGGAAATCGACAACGCCCCCAAAACGCAGCCTGTCGACGAGGTTTCCCACCGCGCCTCCAAGGCCCAGGCTGAGCCCGAGCCGAGCCGGCCAGTTCGAGGCGGACACTCTGGGGTAGCACAGTATCACTATGACCGCCGCCGCGGCGGCGGCCGCAATGAACAGGGTTTGCCTACCCTGAAGGACACCGAATGCGGCGCCCGCATTGCGCACGTGAGTTATGCGGAGGAGCCCGCCGAGGCACGTGACCGTGCCGTGCATCGGAATTCGCCGCGCGACGACGGATTTCGTAACCTGATCCAGTAGCGCAACCCACGCCGATGCCAGAAATAGCGCCACAAGCCTCCACTCCATAACCAGCGCAAAGTCCGCGCTTCATTGTAGCACACCGGCATGATGCCGTAAACGCATGGCATCAGTATCAGT
This sequence comes from Firmicutes bacterium UBA5389, assembly GCA_002409965.1. Lineage (GTDB taxonomy): Bacteria > Bacillota > DTU025 > DTU025 > DTU025 > UBA5389. The sequence continues at coordinate 5,759 of DHON01000122.1, read as the reverse complement.
GCGAATCCGGGCCGCCCGAATGGCCGGCCTCGTCGTCCTGGGGGCTGTTGGCATTGCCGTAGGAGGCCAGGGCGTCCCAGATGTCCTCGCCGTGCACTCCCGGATCATCGTATGCCCTGCCTGGATCGACGCCCCCAAACGGTGGACGAATGACCTCTTCCTCAATGGGCCTGGCATTCCCCATGCCGGCAGACGAGGGCTGCCTGACCCCGCACCGCGCACAGCTTGCAGCCCATGGAATGGCATCCAATCGCTCCAGAGGTATCTCCCGGTCGCACTGGACGCACTTCCCGTAACTCCCCTGCTCCACCCTGCAAAGTGCCGCATCGATCTGCGCAAGCGTGTCCTCGCTGTGGTTTATGAGGCCAAGGTTGATAGAGCGCATCTCCAGCGCAGAGCCGGCATCGGCGGTATGGTTATCGTAGCTCGACAGCTCGCCTGCCCAATCGGATTCAGGACGGTCGAAGCCGGACGTCTCTTCAAGCAGCGTGATTCGGGATTCAGCGCGCTCCTTCGCCCTCAGTAGTTTCCTTCGGTAAATGCCCAGCGTCTGGGAGTCCATCCCACCGCCTCCGCCTTCGCCCCCCACTATCTCAGCCCTCGGTGCTCTTCGACGAACTTGACTATCTCCGAGACAAACCTGCCGATTATGGGGATATTCAGCGAGATGATGGCAGACAGGAGATATAGGAAGACAGCGGCGAGTACCGACGCCCCCACGGCAAAACCGAACCCCCGCGCCATGCCACCCAGAAAGTTAGACCATATGACACGGCGGGGGTTCCGCATGAACTCGACGTACTCGGCGATGCTGGACTCCTCGAGCCTTCTTGAGAGTTCAACGATTCTCGGCACGAGAGAGTTCCCGCGGGCACGGGCCCCGGGTTTCCTGCGCAAGCGCTACACCTCGCACGGTGTAGGCTGCCCGGGCCGCGCCGGTTCTACTCCCGCCGCGGATCCCGCAGCGAGCTGCGCTGCGCGTCCGACAGATCCGACCCTGAATCTTCTAGCATCTCGAGATACGCGTCCAGCATGGCCTTCATGCGGGCCCGCAGAGTGCCGTACTGCGCCACGAGATCCTCCAGACGCTGCTCCTGCCCGCGCACCCTCTCCTGGACGCGATCGAGCACAGCGGCCGCCTCCCGTTCGGCGTTCTCCACGATCAGACGGGCCTTCTCCTCAGCGTTGCGGCGGGCGTCCTCGGAAGCCTTCTGCGCCAAGAGCAGGGTCTGTTTGAGCGTCTCGCCGATATCGCCCGAGTCCTGCTGCGGCGGCTTCTCCGAGAAAGCGCGGAGTCTCTCCTTGAGTTCTGCGTTCTCGCGGTAGAGCTGATCGTAGCTCTGGCCCACCAGGTCCAGAAAGTCGTCCACCTCAGCCACGCTGTACCGCCCGAACCTGGTTGTAAACTGTTTGGAATGTACTTCAAGTGGCGTAAGCATTTCCGCCCTCCTCCCCGGGGTTAGGTAGGTGCATAGAGTAGCGCGTGAGAACCAGCAAGATGCGCCCGCGCTTTGTGGCGCCGGCGACCTCTTCAACAACGAGCCTGCCGCGCCCGCGGCAGACAATCACATCCCCCTCTGATATGCGGGCGGCGGGAGAATCCACGGTCACGCCATTGACTCGCAACCTGCCGACCCGAATCTCCTGTGCCAGGCGAGTACGGGACGCCGGAAAGCCAGCCCCCGCCACTGCGTCGAGGCGCATGGAAGCCACGGTGACGCGCATAGTCTTGGGCGCCTGGCCAGGATAGGAGACCTCTGCCGGGTCCAGCTGCGCCAGATCGCCCAAAGCGCGCGCACGCCCACGCTGGTCAACACCGTCGAAGACCTGCCCATCGATGATGCCCTGCCATTCGCGGCCGGCCCAGAACACATCGCCGACATGCTCGCGAGGGATGCCCATCGCGCGCAGGGACGCCTCGGCGGCCTCGCGACCCCCATCGCCTGTGACGATGCCGCCGCGAATGGCGAAGAACGACACTGCCGGATCATAGGCTTCGTCGATGTAGTACGCCGGCATCACTACGGTCTTCCTGCGGGTCGCTCCCCGGTATCCCCCGTAGCGCTTCACGACGACGTCGGCGGCGGTCGAAAGCGCGAAAGCAACAGCTTCCTGCTCTTCGGGCTCGAGGAAACCCAGAGAGACAGGAGAGCTGGATTCAATGGCCTCGCGTGCGGCCTCGCGCGCCCGAGATTCCGGATCCATACGCTCACCTCCGACCGAATATCGCCGTCCCGATTCTCACGATGGTCGAACCTTCTTCCACAGCCACCTGATAGTCGCCGGACATCCCCATAGACAGCTCGTCCATGGCAACGTTGCTCAGTTGAAGGGCTGAAAGCTCGCCGGCCAGACGGCGCGCGGCCCGAAACCAAACCCGGGCGTCCTCCGGGTCATCCGAATACGGAGCCATGGTCATCAGGCCTAGGATCCGCAGATGCTCGAACCGGGGCATCTCCCGAAGCATGCTGGCTGTCGCGTCAGGCGCGACTCCATGCTTGGTGGACTCCCCGGATATGTTGACCTGCAACAACGCATCGACTGAGACCCCGCTCGCCGCGCACCTCCGGTCGAGTTCCGCAGCGAGCTCAAGGCTGTCGAGGGAATGGATCACGGAGAACAACTCCACAGCGTGCCGGGCCTTGTTGCGCTGTAAGTGCCCCACAAGGTGCCACGTAGGCGACCCCGGCACCAGCGGCATCTTCTCGGCCGCCTCCTGCACCCGGTTTTCGCCGAAGTCCCGAACGCCGACCGACATCAGACTGCATATCCTGGCCGCGTCCACGTTCTTAGTCACGGCGACCACCCGGACCTCGGATGGATCCCGGCCCGCTCGCGCGGCGGACGCGGCGATGTTATCAAGTATACATTGAAGATTATCGGAGATAGACGACAACTGTTCCCACCTCGTATCAGGCTAGGTATTCTCCGCTGTGCTGCCGATTCCTCTACCGCGGCCTGATAAGGACCCGATCGCCCTCTCGGATTCCCTCGACCGCCGCTTCCTGCTCGTTCGCGCCGAGCACGGTCACTGCGCGCCAGACGAACCGATTGGTCCTGAGCAACCACACGCCGTCGTCATCGCCTCTCGGGGCCAGAGCCGAGATAGGGATCACCACCCCCGACACGTGCTCGGTCACAAGCGCGATGTCCTCCGAGCGCAAGTCGGTGAGGGTAGTGGCGTAGCGGTCGAGCGCAATGTGAAAAGCCCAGGTGTCAGCGCCCATGTCCGGACGCCGGCGACTGCCGATAACGGTGGCGGGAACGGCTTCGGTGGCAAGCCTGGGGAAGCGCACGCGCACCCTGCGACCAGCGCCCGGCGCGGCGGGCTCAGGCATGTCCGCGAACACCAGCAGATGAGTGCGGAAGTTCTGAACCTCTCGGAAAACCGCAGTCCCCGCTGCGACTGAGTCGCCTTCGGAGCAATCGCGGGTATACGGGGTGTAGTCAGCGGGGGATATTCCAAGAAGGTCGATGCCGCTTGGGCTGTACACGCCCTCCAGACCATCGATGTGAGTGCTTATGACAGACGCGCCAAAAGCCCGCAGCACAGCTAGAGCGCGAGTGGCGGCTCTATCGGATCGGCGCTTGGCCTCGGCGACGGCGGCAGAGGCGGCGCGCGCCTCTTCCTGGATCCGGGCGAGCGCGTCAGCGGCGGAAGCTTCCCGCTGCCGGAGTTCGGCCAGCTCAGCGTGGAGCCTGTTGACGTTCTTGGCGTCCTTGCGATCAGCGTACGCGCAGAGTTCGGCCTCCTTGATGGCAATCTGGACTCGGACGGCAGAGAGGCGTTCGCTCTCACGCCTCTCGCGCAAGGCGGATTCCTGCACAGACCGATCGATCTCTTCCTGGACCCGCAGGGACTCCGGCTCCGCGGCCTCAGCAGCGACTGAATCGCGCACCTCGGCCACAACCGCGCCGGCCGCCACTCGCTCGCCGCTCCGCGCGACAAAATGGACTATGCCGCTGATAGGAGTGGCCACGATGCGCTCGTCGCGGACGATTATTGCGCTGCCCGGAAAGGACATCTCAATCCACCCCGAACAGGCCTGAGCGGCCTCGCCCGAGCGCATCATGATGGCCGGGCGAACCGCGGCAAAGAGCGAATACGAAAGCACTGCGACCAGAACCACTGCCGCAGCCTTCGCAAAACGTTTTTGGGCACGCTCTGCAGGCGTGCGTTCCTCAAGCCTTGGGCGTCTGCGTTTTGGAGTAGCCCACACTGGAATCCGCATGGCGGTCTCTGCCCTTCACACCTGTCGCATGCATCGATTCACGTGCATGACAGCCTAACGCGGGGGGAATGGCCACAGGGACAGCCACACACATGGCGACCCCCGCCCTGTCCACCATCATATCATACCGCGCATCGAGCCTCGACGACCGACCGCAGGCTGGGAGCCGCCTGGTGGGCTCCCAGCCTGCGGCGATCTGCACAGGACGGCCTGCGGAGGACGGCTATACCGTGCGCGTCAAGAAACCGCTGGCGACCAGACTGTGGTCGGCAGTCTCGACCTGATAGACCGCCCCGCCGTAGCCGGCTGATCTGATCACCGACAGTACCCCAAGAGGCCTGAACATCGGCGCCTCGCCGACGGGACGCGCACTCTTGCCCAGTGCCGGCTGTTCGAACATCATTGCCGCATCCCCTGTACCGATGTCTTTCGCGGCGACTACGAGGTCGTCCATGCCTCGCTTCACCACCATCTCGTGGTCACCGGTGAGCGTGACGTGCCCGGACCGCGTGCGAATGCAAAACAGCTCCTCGCCCTCCCACAGGCGCCTTCGGCTGACGGAGACGAACTCGGTCCAGCCACTCCGGCCCAGCACTTTCACGCTTTCGAGGGCGGGATAATCCGGTTCCCCATCGAGCATCCCGTCAAAATAGCAAAGCGTCATACGCCTGACTTCACCTGTGGAGTCCTTGATGAGCAATACTGTGTTCTCCGGCAAGCAACTATGCATAAAACATCCCCTCCGGCAGGCGCAGTATAGCACCATGCGGCTCGGCTTTCAAGATGCATCAGCGCACATGCATCAGCGCACATGCATCAGCGCACATGCGTTCAGAGCGTAGCGTGTGCGCGCTCCTCTGAGTCGTATTCTTCCCCCGCGCGGCTCTGGGCAAGCCATCCCAGGCCGAAAGAGAGCGGCGGGCCGCGGCGCTCCTCTTTGCGCCGGCGGCCCGCACGCGGCGCGAGCCCTTCTGCGACCGGATTTC
>DHON01000122.1:0-266 GCA_002409965.1 Firmicutes bacterium UBA5389 | reverse complement strand
CGACCGGGCCGCGAAACCACTTTCCCCCACACACAAGCCCCAGCTACGAGACACGGGCCCCAGCGCCTCTCTTCGCGCCGGCGGCCCGCACGCCGCACGAGCCCTCCCGCAACCGGATTTCGGGGGCCGCGGTGAACATTATGTCAACCACCTGAGTCATTTGATACAGGGTTCGCGTCAAGGCTGGGCAAAATGACGCAGGTTCCCGCCCCCCACGAACGACCGGGCCGCGAAACCACTTCCTCCCTCACAGCAACCCCAGCTAC
>DHON01000002.1 GCA_002409965.1 Firmicutes bacterium UBA5389 | reverse complement strand
GATATGGCTGCTACTGTGAATGACGGACTTTCCGAGGCCAGCAAGGCCCAGGCGCACGTGTTCGAGACTTCCGAGGTCATCAGCCATGTGGATAGGGCCATAGAGCGGGCGGGGAGAGAACGGATGGCAAAGACTGACCACGCGAATGATGAGGGAAATAAATGAGTGTTTCTATGCAACCTCTTTCAATGGCCCAAACACAGGAGATTTCCCTTGGAATCCTTGATTTTCTTGATTCCTACTGCGTCGAGCATGACCTTACATATTTTCTCTTAGGTGGCTCGCTCATTGGGGCGGTTCGGGATCATGATTTGGTTCCCTGGGACGATGACATTGACGTGGCGATGCCTAGGGAGGACTATGAGCGACTCATCGACGAGTTTGAGGACACCGAGGATTATCGGCTTATCCACATGCGCCGCACAGAGGGATGCGTCTATGGCATGGCAAAGCTTGTTGATAGACATACGCGCTATGTGGAGAAGTACATCGACGAACAGTCCTACATGGGCGTCTTCATCGATATCTTCCCGTTGGACAAGATGATGGAGGGTAATGTTGCTTTTGTTCGTAGATGCAGATTCCTTGTGGACCTTTACCGCTTCGGCTTCGCCCTCAGCAAGAAGGCGTCAATAGGAAAACCTGTGAAGGAAGCCGCTCGACGCGTCTTGCATGTAGCGCTGGCACCCTTTGGGCGCGTTAAATTCTTCAACTGCGTCGAGAGAACCTTCCAATCCAAGCCAGGTGGTTGGCTTTTCAATGGCTGGGGTGCTTGGGGTGAGCGCGAGTGTGGGCCTGCCAATTGGTTTGAGAGTTCGGTGCCCGTCATGATTCGAGGCAAACGATATCCCGCGCCTGCAGGATATGATGCTTGGCTAACCAAGGTTTATGGCGACTATATGACCCCCCCTGCCAATCCTACTTACTTACATGGTAAGTTCTACCTCATAGCGCAGGGACTATCTGCCACCATAACCGATTAAGGATGAATCGCATGAAACGCGTGATAACCTACGGAACTTTTGACTTGCTTCACTACGGGCACATCAACCTGCTTCGCCGCGCCAAGGCTCTCGGCGACTACCTAGTGGTGGCCCTCTCTACCGACGAGTTCAACTGGGACCAAAAGCAGAAGAAATGCTACTTCAACTATGAGAAGAGAAAGCAGCTTCTTGAGGCCATCCGCTACGTTGATCTCGTAATTCCCGAAGAGAGCTGGGAGCAGAAGCGGACCGATGTTCATGAGTACCACATCGATATCTTCGTGATGGGTGACGACTGGAAGGGCAAGTTCGACTTCTTGAAGGATGAGGGCGTGGAGGTCGTGTACCTACCGAGGACGCCTGAGATTTCTACCACTCAAATTAAGCGAGATCTCAACAGTCTCAAAGCTCCCAACGAGTCGGAGTAGCAAGTGAAAGTACTTCTTTTCGGTGACATCACCAGGAACAGTGGACCTTCCAACGTACATCGCGAGTTCATCGAGCACTGGCCTGCTGAGGACTTCATTGACTACACCCATAAGCAAAGCAAGATTGGCTCCTTCCTTGAGGGGCTCGTTAAGGGGTGGAGGGCTGATGTCATTCTGTCCCCTTGCCTCAATCTTCCTCAAATCGTTGCCCAGCGGGTTCTTCAGGCTGTTGGGAAGCCCGTTGTTTGCTTCAACCATGGCTATGTTGTCTTCGAAAATGACATCAATGGGCTTGGACACTCCGAGCGCTGGCTCAACTTGTATCGTAATGCCCTTCGCAGTGCGGACTTAATTGTTGCGAACTCTGCTCTCCAAGCATCTTTTATACTCCATTACCAGCCTGAACTCACGAGAAAGATGCGAAGTATACTGCTCGGAGTCGAGCGGTTCGATCAGATGGAATCTTCCTCGCCTGGTGAAGGACCTAAGGTAATATCTCTTGCGGGGGGGTCGCGCTCCATCAAAGGGAATGACGTTGTTATCAAGGCATGCGAAATACTTCGTAGTCGTGGTGTTGATTGCCGAATACAGCTGTACGGACGCTATTCGGATGACGATGATCTCATCAAGGCCCTCCCGAAAGGCGATAGGGTGAGGGTCATTGGGCAGGTTAGCCATAACAGGTTTATTGACGCCCTCAACCAGAGCAGCCTTTTCGTGATGAATTCCCGCCACGAACCCTTCGGGCTGAGTGCCCTCGACGCCCTCAGGGCGGGTTGCTCGGTGCTCATCTCGAAGGACTGCGGCGTGCTCGAAGCGCTCACCCCAAAGGGCTCAGACGTCGTCGAGGACTGCGAGGATGCGGAGGAAGTCGCCGAGAAGATGGCGTACCTGCTGGGGCACCCCAACGCCAGGCGCCTGTACGAGTCTATCGACTTCGACGCGATGAGCTGGGACACGCAGGTTCGCCGGCTGCGCCAGATGTGCGCGGATGCTGTTGCGCGTAAGGGCGGCACACGATGAGTCATAGCCTCGCGATTATCGTCCTCGTCTACAATTCCGCCGGCGACGCCCGCGCCTGTGTGGACCAGCTGGTCTCCTTCGGCCGTGACTGGCACGTCGTGGTTGTGGACAGCTGCTCGTCCGACGCTTCGTTCGACGTCCTTTCGCGGGCCTATGCCGGCACTCCGAATGTGGTCGTGATCCAAACGGGCGAGAACCGGGGGTACAGCGCCGGCAACAACTTCGGCATCCGCTACGCCATGCGGGAGTATGGCGTGGACACCGTCTCGATCATGAACCCGGACGTCCTGATAACCGAGGTATCCGTTCTGGACTGTCTGATGCAGCTGCTCTGGTCCCACAATGACTGTTTAGTCGTGGGCGGGCAGCCAGTGAACCACCTTGAGGGCGACAATGCCTGGCCCTCCAGTTGGACACTGCCGACCGACCGGGAGGTCGTCCTCAACCATTGCCTGATCCACCATTCGGGCCGGCGTGACGATGCGGTCGAGGTTGCGCCGGAAATCTACCAGGTTGACTGCGTTATCGGCTGCTTCTTCGTGGCCAAGGCGGAGCCCTTCGCAGGGCTCGGTCTCCTGGACGAGAGCGTCTTCCTCTACAACGAGGAGAACATCCTGGGTATGAGGTGCCGCCGTGCGGGCTGGAAGCTACTCATTGACAAGAATCAGGTCTATTACCACAACCACAGGAACGTTGCCCGCTATAAGACCCTGCGGCAGAAGATTGCGGCTTCTAGGGAAGGCTATCGCTCACGTCGATACTTGGCGGTGTCGTACTACTCCACCGCCCTCCAGTTCCCGCTCTGGTGCATGGAGGCCATCAACGAAGCAGTGATCTTCCTCGGCTGGCTGACGCACGATGCGTTTCGGAAGAATTAGGTTGATGGGACATGATTACAGTATTCACACCCGCATACAACAGGGGCTACTCGTTGCCACGCACCTTCGATTCGCTGCAGTCACAGACCTACCGTGACTTCGAGTGGATCGTCGTGGACGACAGTTCCTCTGATAATACGCGCGAGCTCTGCGAAGATTTCGCGAGGGCGGCGACCTTCCCCATGCGATATTACCGGCAGGAGAACTCTGGCAAGCACGTCGCCATCAACCTCGGCGCGAACGTGGCGGACGGAGGGTGGTTCCTCATCCTGGATTCAGATGATTGGCTCCCCGAGAGGGGGCTCGAGGTGAGTGCTAGGTACATCAAGCAAATTGAAGACGACAATCGCTTCGCTGGCGTCGTGGGGCTCAGAGGCACCGATGAAGAGCACTTGCTGTGGATTCACGGGACCTCGCCTGATGACCAGACACTCCAGGGACGTCGTGTTTTAGAGCGAGAATACATAGACGCCACAAGCAAGGAATATCGCTACAAACTGAAAATTCCCGGC
>DHON01000058.1:15657-36674 GCA_002409965.1 Firmicutes bacterium UBA5389 | reverse complement strand
TGGAGGCGCGCCGGAGGGCAAAAGGGTGGCTGTAACTGGTATCAACACGGGCACAGATGGGCCATATGCTCACTTTTTGCAGCGTTCGCGTCCGAATGTGAGCACGTGGCCCGTATCTCTTGTCAAATATCGCGCACCCCAGTTCTTGCCACGCGCCCGGGCATGCAGCCAACCGCGCTCAGCCAGGCAATGCCGGAGGTGCCTAGGCACCTGGCAGGGCCCCGCCAGAGTCGCGCTGACTCCGGTGCCTGCCTGCTCAGCTTGCACTGCCTGCTCGGCTTGCGCTGCCTGCGTACTGCTGCTACCTGTTGGGCGCGATCAGCGCAGCCACGGCCTGGCTGATCATACCTGCAGCTCTGGCATCGGCCTCACGGGAGTTGTGGATGATCCCGGCGATTCTGCAACGGACTGCGGGGTCAGCGAATCTGATGTGGGCCTCGGCGTTGGTCTTCCCGCCCAGAAGGCTCCAGATCCTGAGCATGAGGCTGTACTCCTGATGATAGTACTCAGCCGCCACCGTCAGAAGCGCCGACAGCGCGGGCACGGCGTTCGCCATCAGGGTCAGATACCGTGAAGCGGTCCAGCGGCATTCGGCTACTGTCTCCACTGCGCCATCGTGCGCGGCATACCTATGCCTGAGCGTTTCCTCGTCGTGGGAAGCGAAGTCCGAGTCGTGCATAATCTGCTCGGCCCAGGCTGTGTAGGCAGCCAGACCGCTCTTGCGACCGTGCGCGTCCGGTGTGAAGGTCACGTGGAGCGCCCAGTTCAGAATGGGAAGCGCCGACTCGGCGAAGTCGAACGTTCGGGTTCGGCCGCCCGTCTTTTCGCCCACGATGGTCAGGCCGGCGGTGTTCGGCGCCCAATTGCGCACCCGGAAGCAGCCATTGGGCTCGTACTCCACATTCCCCGCGAACCGCGGATCATCCTGATAGAAACTCCAACCGATGACTGCATCCTGCTCATCGTCGAATCCGGTTATGAGACAGCACTCGGGAGGGCCGATCACGCCGAAAGCCAGCACAGGACGGCCCGATTTGAGGGACTGGACTATCGCACGGCGCATTGCGTTGGCATCGCCGGGCTTGCCTGTAGCCCAGATAGTCTGATACGAGCGCCCGGCAGCGTGGAAAGCGCGGTCGATGATCTCGTCCGAGTCGGCTATCGACATGAGGCCAGCGTTGGCCAAGCTCCACCCAGGCCCCCACAGAAGGCCAAACGCCATGCCCGTTGCACCCATCATGTGGATATACGCATGGTCAAGACGACCGTCCATGCTATGCTCCCGCACCGGAATCCAGGGGTAGTAGTCGCCGATGTATCTGAGACAGGCCGCAAGGCAGCTCGGAAATGGAATCCTCTCCGGGCTGCGGCTCTTTCCCAGACGGCGACCGACCCGAGCTACTCCGGGCAACACCAGCCAGCCGCTTTCATCAATGTGACCCAATCTGTCCTCACCCTTCGTTAGCCACAACTATGTTGAGGACCGGGCATACCCAAATGCCCGGTCCGTCGCCGCGCAGTGAGGCGTGGCGGCTTCTCATACGTATAAGTATAACATCGCTCGCAGGCGGCAATACAGCTTTTTTCTGGAACGGCTCTGCGCCGCGCGTGGGGATTTCTCTGTCTCGTGCCCCTGTCCCCTTATGATTGCGGGGTGAACCTCTTCAGTTGCAGGGATGACATTAGGGACGAGGCCTGCTCTCCGCTCCCAGTAAATCCTCTCGCGAAAGCCTCTGCCCAGTCAAATATGATGCTCAGAACAACAGCTATTCCCGTGAGGAAGACGGGTGCGCCATACTTTATCAGGGCATACAATAGACCAAGGCTCATCCCGATGCCAAGCCATACTAAAACGCCGCCTCCACCTCATCCACGAGTCTGCCCACGTAGGCGATGGCTCGCTCGATTACGGCCCGATCTTCCAGGTCGATGCCGGCGCGGCGCATTAGTTCGAGGGGTTTGACGGATCCGCCCGCTTTGAGAACCTCGGTCCACCGGTCCACTGCGGGTTGGCCCTCGGCGTCGATAGCCCGGACCATGATGGTGGAGCATGTCAGCCCGGCGGAGTACGTGTATGGGTAAAGCCCCATGTAGTAGTGGGGTTGGCGCATCCAGGTCAAGCGCGCTCCCTCGTCAATCTCGATTGTGTCGCCCCAGAAGTCGGCCAGGATGTCGCCCTGGGTGGATGAAAGGACGGAGGCTGTTATGGGCGTTCCGCCCTCAGCGAGCGCGTAGATCCGCCTGAGCAGCTCGGCTTCGAGCATGTGCCGGACGTAGTCGTGGTAGTAGGTGCTGAGCACCTGCGTCAGTACCCAGCGGCGCACTCGATGGTCGCTTTTCTGGCCCAGCAAATGACGGGCGAGGAGCATCTCATTGAACGTTGACGGGCCTTCCACGATGAATCTCGACATAAGCCAGTTGCGAAACCGCTGATTGCCAGCGGCGAACACTGCAGCCACGGCATGGCCCAGTTCGTGCGCGAGCGTGAAAACAGCGCGGCCCCGGCCGCTCCAGGTGGTCAGTATGTAGGGATGTCCATCATACGTTGCGCTGCAGAAAGCGCCGGCCGCCTTGCCCACGTTGTCGGCGCGGTCGATCCATCTATTGGCGAGGGCTTCGCGAATGATACCAGCGTATTCTTCTCCCATCACCCCAACCGCGTCCACTATCTGCTTCGCGGCCTCGTCAAACGAAACGCTCGGGCGGAATTCAGGATCCAAGGGCGCCTCAATGTCGCAGTACAGTATGGCATCAAGGCCCAGCACGCGCCGGCGCAATTCGACATAGCGGCGCATGTGCGGAGCGACCTGCTTCTGAATTACATCCAAGAGACCGGTATAGGCTTCCACGGAGCTCTCTTGCTCGTGCAGGAACATATCGGCGGCAGACTGGAACCCTCTGGCCTTGGCGAGTACCACATTCTTTCTTACCTCGGTCCCGAATGTGCCCCCCAACACGTTCTGGTATGCCGCTAGGCCCCGCGTGAACGAGCCCCAAGCATTGCGGCGAAGCGTGGTGTCGGCCGACTTCTCGAGGCTCGTCTCATAGGTAGCGAACGACAACGGCACTTCGCGCCCGGCCGAATCCGTAACCGGATCGAACCGCATGTCGGAGCTCTTCGCCCGCCCATAGAGCATCTGCGGAGCCTGCATCACCTCGCTCAGCGAAGCGAGCACGGCTTCGGTCTGCGCCGACAACACATGCGGCTTGTCAGCCAGAATTCGCTCGATGTGCCGCCGAAACGGTTCGAGGCGAGGCTCCTCAGATAGGTATCGTTGCACTGTTCCGTCTGGAAGCGACAGAATCTCGGGGCGCATGAATGCCACCGCCGCTTCCACCCGCGCCATGGCCGCTGCCGCCCTGCCCGCCATCGCTTGGTTGGCAGGGGCTGTGCCGTCCTCCGCCAGGCGCAAACGCGCATAGAGCACCGCAGGCAGCACCCGCCTGCCGAGAGTGTCCGAGGCTTCCAGGCATTCCAGCAACACTGCGCCGCCTTCGCCAAGCCTCCCTCTGAAGCGCGCGACCCCGGCAATCTCGGCATCCACCGATGCCAGAACCCGCTCCCACTCCTCCACAGACGCAAACAGGTCTGCCAGCCTCCAGGTGTCCTCCACAGGAACTTCGGACCTCAATAGCCTGCGCGACATTCCGACCATCGCCCCCTCCATCCACATGGCTCAACCATGATTCCAGGAACCTCCCACAGCGCGCCTGGCCGCTACCACTTATGACACATCTCACACGTATCGTAGTCTTCGACATCGTGGCAGTCTGAACACTGGTCGTGTCCCATATCCCATTCGTTCTTCGCGGCCGCTGGGGCCTGGGGGCCGTGGCAGAATCCGCATGACACCATGTCAGCGTGGAGCGCGTGCGGGATTTTGATCTCGTCGGTCTCGTTGATATCCGGGGTCTTGTGGCACTTCTCGCAGGCGTCGATGCTGCTGATCCACTTCTTGTGACATGCGATGCATGTATCGTGGCTGATGACCCAGGCTTTCTTGGCGGCCGCCGGGGCCTGGGGGCCGTGGCATGTGCCGCACGGAACGCCGGCGTGGACCGCGTGGGGTATCTTAAGCGTCTTGGTCTGGGTCACATCGGGTGTCTTGTGGCATGTGTCGCATGCCGCAGGATCCTCTATCTCGTCCTCGTGGCAGGCTATGCATGTGTCATGGCTGATGACCCAGGCTTTCTTGGCGGACGCCGGGGTCTGCGGACCGTGGCACGTTCCGCACTCGATGCCGGCGTGCACGTTGTGGGGAATGATCAGCTCGGCCGTCTCGGCGACCTCAGGGGTCTTGTGGCACGTGCTGCACTTGTCGGGATCCGCTATCTCTTCCTCATGACACGGCAGACAGGTGCTATGGGTGATCGCATAGGCGGCTTTGGCCTCGGACGGCAGTTGGGGCCCGTGGCACTGGCTGCACGGAATGGAGACGTGCATTCCATGCGGGATCTTGAGGTCGACCGTCTCGGTCACATTGGGCGCCTTGTGACATGCGGTGCAGGAATCAGGATCGCTGATGAGGTCTTCATGACAGGCGATGCACTGGTCGTGTCCCATCTCGAAGGCCTGGCGGGCCTCGGGCGGCGCCTGCGGGCCGTGGCACGATCCGCACGACATGAAGCCGTGCGTGTCGTGGGGTATGATCATGTTGGCCGTCTCGTCCAGATCGATGCTCTTATGACACTTCATGCACGACTCTTCGTCTGCGATCATGTCCTCGTGGCACGCTGTGCAGGTGTCGTGACTCATGCGAGCGGGCCCTTCGCCCGCCTCGCCGTGAACCGCGCCGCCGTGGCACGACGCGCAGTCGAGCCCGGCCGCATTGTGCAATCCGTGCGGTATGATCAGGGATTCGCCTTCCTTGATGCTCGGGGCCTTGGTGTGGCACCTGAGGCAGAACTCGTCGGCGATTTCGATGCTCAGATCGGGCTGGGCGCCCGACTTCTCCACACGGGTCATGCGGGCAAGGTCGCGCCGGAGCTGAATCCAGCCGCCCACGCCCTGCACGCTGTGGCATTCCACGCACTCCACATCGGCGTGGCCTGATTTCTTCCACGACTCATAGTATGGCGCCATTGTATGGCAGGAACCGCAGTATTCCGACCTCTCTTGCTGCATAGACGCTGATACAGCTCCCGCGATTACCACCACCAAGGCTATCAGGATGACCGCCTGCAACTTACGCGACGACAACTTGTGGACCCCCTTTACACGTACGCACGATCACTCTGCATAATACGCCAGGCTCTGCAGCTCCAGCGTGAGATCGGCCGAGTGCACCCTCACCGTGTCGGGCACTGTTAGGGTCACCGGCGCGAAGTTCAGAATTGACTTGATTCCAGATGCAACAACGCGGTCGACGACTTCCTGAGCGTACTCTGCAGGCACGGCGTTCACCATGATTCTCAGGCCGTACTCCTGCACCTTTTCGGTCAGCTGGTCGATGTGGAAGACAGGAACGCCTGCATACACCGTGCCCACCTTGGCCGGGTCGACATCGAACGCGGCCGAGATGCGGAGCCTGTCGGGCGAGACCGGAAACCTCGCCCTCTGCCTGGAGTTTGCGTCTACACGGTAGTGCACTAGCGCCTTCCCCAGGTTGCCCAGACCGGCCAGGCCGATGTGCACGTCAGTGGTCAACCTCAATATCTCGCGGAGCTGCATGCGCAGGAACTTGACATCGTAACCGATGCCTTGCTTTCCGAATTCGCCGAAGAAGGTCAAATCCTTCCTGACTTGAGCGGAAGTAAGGCCGGTGAAATCGCCCAGCTCCTGCGAAGACACCACAACATGCTCCCGCCGGTCGAAATCCTCGACCGCCCGGAGGTAAAGCGGAAGCCTCCTCACTACTACATCTGGAATTTTCTCTTTTCTCATTGGTTCTCCTCTGAGCCGTCAGACCGCGTCGACGCGGTGCGCTCTTGGGCGGGGCATTTCGTGCATCCGGGATCGACCACCCGAACGGCCGCCGACATGAACGCGCCAGCCCCCAGCGAACGGTCATAAAGATGAACTAGGTAATAGCCTGCGGCAAGGAAGACGAACGCAGTGATGGCCGAGGCAAGCGATGGGTTGACGGCAAGCCTGATACCTCGCGCGAGGGGCTCGCCCAGCAGGAGCCCGAGCATGAACATGACCAGCGGCACTCCGTATGCCAGTCCCACCGCGCGCATGAGCGTTGCGCCCGACAGCTCCAGCTCCACTCCATCGCCTGCCGAGGCCCCCACCTCGTTCCTGGCGGTAACCATCCTCGGGCCATCGCTGGCCAGTTTGCACGCTCCGCATCCATGGCACGCGTCCGGGCGGCTGACCAGGACATCCACGTAAGGCCCGTGAACACGCTGCACTATGCCGTTCTGCTTCATAGAGACCCTCCCAGCCCCCTTTCGCCTTGCTCTATGTAGTCGCGTATGAACGCGGCCACCTCCGGATCGGATAGAGGCACGCCGTCCAGTTCGGCCCGTATCTCTCGTGTGTCAAAGCGGAAAGACTCATCTCCCCGTTCACGATTATACACGAAATCCACGTCCGGGTTGCACACTGAAAGTGCCATTAGCGTGCCGGCCATATCGCCGAGGGGAGCCCGATCGATGTGCGACAGCCCGAAAACGGCCCTAACGGTGGTGCCGGAGCCCGGGGCGCTGGCGATGGCGAGCCCCCCTCCACACCTCTCGGCCGCCGCCGCGAACAGGGGGATGCCCAGCCCCACCTGGCGGGTGGTCCGAGACGTCACAAACGGGTCTCGAATTCGCTGGGCGGCGCCGGAGTCCATTCCGGAACCATCGTCTGCCACGGTGATCGTCATGGTGTCGGCCGCCGCGTCCTCCACCACGTCTATTCTTACCACTTTCGCGCCGGCCGCGATGGAATTCTGCGCTATGTCGAGTATGTGCATGGACAGCTCTCTCATTCGATCTCCACCCGCCTGCCCTCCGCCCCGCGCAGGGCCAACACTATCTCGGCCACGGTGGGCTCGCGAATCCAAAACAGCGAGCATCCCAGGCCTATCTCGCCCAACGAATGCGCATCCGACGACGACATTAGGCCGTAGCCGGAGATATGAGGCATGCGCGCCAGCGCCTGCTCGCGGCGGATCGCGCGGGAAATCTCCAGCCCGGCCAGGTTTAGTCCTTCGGGGACGAACCCCAGTTGCCCGATGATGCTGAAAGAAGGCCTGTCCACGTGGGCCGGGATGCACGCCCCTCCCAGAGCAGTCACCTCGCGCACAACCTCCTCCAGCATAAGCGAGGTAGGCGCCGCGAGCAGCGCGGTCTCGCTCGAAATCACACCTGTGCGCGCGTCTTGCGTCCATTGCTCGCCGAAAACCTCGGGTACATTCACCCCGGGCGTCAGCGAGCGCCTGACAACGGCCTCCCACTGGGCCATTCCGGCCAGGTCAGGCAGGAGGGTCAGCAAGTGGAGTTCTTCGCGGGTACACACTTCCATTCCCGGGATCACAACCAGCCCAGACTCAGACCGGGCCGTCTGGGCGGCATCGCCTGCCTGTATCGAGCGGGTCGCCTGGATTGCCTGGGTCGCCTTCGCCGCCTGGTCCTCCGCCTCCGCCTCCGCCTCCGCCATCGTCCGAGCCACGTTGCCGGACGCGTTATGGTCGGTTATCGCTACTATGCCCAGCCCGACCTCGCGGCATCTATTGACAATGGCGCCCGGGCTCATGTCCCGGGACGCGCATGGCGAAAGAAAGGTATGGACGTGAAGGTCGGCGGTCCAGGCCCCGAGCATCGCTAGACCTCTCCCCTCACTCCCAGCTGGTACAGCCTTCCAACGGCCTCGAACGCCGACATCGGCGTCGCCAGCATCGCCATGCTCCGGGCATCCGCCTTGACTATGGCATCTTCCATCAGTTCGAGCCCGCCGGCGATTACAACGGCCGACAGATTGAGCAGCAGCGCCACAGCCACCACGTTCTGGTGGATCTGGCTGGTCACCCAGATCGCTCCCTCCGGAGCATGTCCCATGACATCGCTGAGCAAATCCGAGGCGTAGCCGGACGTGACTTCCCGGTCCATCGCCTCGCGCCCAGCCACGCACGTCATCCCGAGCACGCTTGCGATCTCGCTCACAGTCATTTGTCGTCCCTCCTCGCCATCGAAGGCAAGTCCATTCTGGCCAGGCGCAGCAGATCTTCTGCCATCCGCTGCATCCTCTCTCGCAGTTTGAACACGCAATCCGTCTCGCTGGCCTGTCCGCACACCACGTCCTCAGCGTGCGTCCGGCACGTGGGAGAACCGCACGCACCGCAGTCCAGGCCCGGCAGCTCCGCGACGATCTTCTCTAGTTCGCCCATCCGGGCTATGGCCGACTCCAGGCACTCGGCCAGCTCCATACCGGCAAGCGGCTGAATCAGCTCGTGCATGCCGAAAGCGTCCTCGCCAAACTCCTCGATGATGTCCAGAGCCACGCTGCGCGCATCCCGAAGCGCCTCAGAGTTGATCCCCGCCGACACGTTCTGCATGCGCACGCGCGCGACGAACGGGTTCTCGACGTTCGCAGGTCCTCCCACGCAGCCAGTCTGACACGCGAGCGCTTCGATGTAGTCTACACGCTGCAGCCTGCCGCTATCGGCCTCCTCCAAAACACCGATGACGTTGTGGATTCCGTCCACCGCCAGCGCCTTCACGTTGTCTCCCAGCGCGCGAAGCTCCCCATCGTCCACCGCCCAGCCAAAACCGAGGCCCGAGCCTCGAAAAATGGGGCGGGCGCTGCCTCCGCAGCCCAGATTGGCCATGAGCTGTCCGTATATGTCGCTGACCGCGAGGGCGCCGTTCACGTAGGACTTCTCCGAACCCAGGGGGGATATGACGGCGGTGACTTTGGCGGCGCACGGAGAGATGAAGAAGACGCCGATCCGGTCATCGGCGATTCCCAGTTCAGCGCCGACGCGCGCCCGGGCGATGCGGGCGGCGGCGTACATGGGGCTCTCCATCCTGGCCAGATGGGGTATTAGCCCTGGGAATCTGACCTGCACCAGGCGCACCACAGCCGGGCATGCGCTGGATATCAGCGGCCTGGGCTGCGGGGTTCTGCGGATGTAACGACGAGTGCACTCGGTGATGATGTCGGCGCCGAACGACACATCGCACACTGCGTCGAACCCGATGCATTTGAGGGCCCACACCACCTCATCGGGCCCGGAAGCCTTCCCGATCTGCGAATACAGGGCAGGAGCGGGCAGAGCGATATTGTAGTCAAACTCTTTCAGGTCCTCGAGGGAGTTGGCGATGATGGCTTTAGCGTGGTTCTCGCACGTGCGCACGCATTCGCCGCAGTCTATGCAGCGCGCCGCGTTGATGACCGCTTTGCCTTCGCGTACGCGAATAGCCTCGGTCGGACATCTCTTGATGCAATTCGTGCAGCCCTTGCACTTGTCCTCGAGGAGCTTGACGGAGTGAAACCTGCTTTCCAACTTCGCACCGCCTCCTCTGGAACGCGATCTCAAGAGGATCGGGCCCGCGCTACGACCCGGGCCGGGCTATGTTGACGACTGCGGTGACAGTGGTGCCGCGTCCCACAGTAGAATCGATTTCGAAACAATCGGAGCACCGCCGGATGTTGGGAAGACCCATGCCGGCGCCGAATCCCATCTCCCGCACCTCGTCGGAGGCAGTGGAGTAACCTTCGCGCATGGCAAGCTCAGTGTCGGGTATGCCGGGGCCCGAGTCGCGCGCCGCCAGGGTGATGCGCTCGGAATCCACCCTAAGGACGATCTTCCCGCCGTGCGAGTGTATGACCAGGTTCATCTCGGCCTCGTAGGCCGCCACTGCTGCCCGCCGCGCGAGGTGGGACGCGATGCCCAGCTGCCTAAGTACCTGCTTGACTCGGCTGGCCGCCTCCCCCGCCGCAGCGAAGTCGTGGCGAGCTACAGCGAATTCCATCTCCAAGACAGGCTCGTCCGTGCAGGTCAAGGGCGTGTCTCTCCAGACGCATTGCCGGTTGAACCGCGGTCGGTCTGCGAAAGCTGGTACGTGCCGCCTATGCCGGCCGCGTAGAGCATCCCGCACGCCTCGAACATGGGGAAATCGGTGGCCAGCAGGGGAATGCCCAGCATCTCCGCAAGTTCGAGCACATCCTCGCCGGGCTTCTTGCCGCGAACGAACACTATGCCCGACAGCCCTGCTACCTCGGCGCTCCTCACCACCTGAGGACTGGCGAGGCCAGTGAGCAGCAGGGTGCGCTCGTGGCAAAACGCCAGCACATCGCTCATCAAGTCAGCGCCGCAAGCTGTGCAGACGTCCAGTGTGGATAGCTTGTCCTCACCCGAGAGAACGTCGGCGTCTATCAGTTTCGCTATGTCCTCCAACTTCACAGGCTTCGCCTCCATCAGCGGCATGCATCAGCACCGTGCTTGAACTCCATGCATCAGCGCTGCGCGACACCGGACCCGGCCGGCCAGCCAGCGCGCCACGCCGGCCGGGCTGTATCGGCCATGCACTGTCGGCCTACTCGTGTATGGTCACATCGTATCCCTGGTTGGCGAGCCGGTCCGAAAGGGCGATGGCGTTTTCTCTCTTCGCAAACGCTCCTACCTGCACCGACCATGGTCCGCCTCCGGTCACGAAAATCGGGTGCCCCTGCGCCTCTAGCTCCATCGCAGTCTCCATTGCAGCCTCTCGCGTTCCGAACGATCCCACCCGCACCCGGTAAAACTTGCTTGACGCCGCGCTTGCCGGCGGGCTACTCGTCGGGGTTGTTGCAGGTATGCTGCTCTGAGGCAGATCGATGACTGGACCTGAGGCCTGGCCCTGGGCCTGGCCCTGGGTCTGGGCGGCGCCCGAGGACGCGGGCTGCTGCGATGTATCCGTCGACGGGTCCTTCCACGGATAGTAGTTGTAGCCCGTATCTCCCGAGTCGGTGTCCGCAGACGAGCTTTGGTCGGGGTTCCTCCAGTTCAGAGCCTGCTGCCCGATCAGCCAGCCAGCCCCGACTGCGAGTGCGCCCACCAGAACCAGACCTACAACCCATGAAAGCGCGCCGCCTGTGGGCGACCTTTTCACCGGCATAACAGATCCCTTCCTTCTAGCTCCAATCATGCGCCGCGGGGCATGGCCCCGCCTCAGTAGATACATCTATTCCAGACTAGCAGCACTCATTCCTCACTGGGCCGCTCCCACGGCGGCAAGACCAGCCGATCAATGACGAAAGCCGGGATGCCCGCATCGCGCGCAATGCGATCCACCGATTCGCCCTGAGACTGGGCCACTCTGCGGGAGACGGCGAAGAATCGCACCGGGATTCCCAGTTCGCCGGAGACGCGGCTTACCATGTCGAGCCCCCCTGAGATCTCATCCACCGAACTTGCCGCGCCCAGGTTAGCGTTGGATACCAGGGCAGTGCAGGTAAGACGGGATGCGCGCTCCACCGCCTGCAACATGGCGACGATCTCTTCCGGCGTCGAAGAGAACGGACGGAGTGTGTTGACCACATACAGCATGTCATACCCGGCACGCTCCAGGTCCGCGCGGAATCTGCCGAGAGCGCGCGCCCCGTCGTCGTCTCCGCCCACATCCATTACAAGCGGCGTCGACTCGTCCTCAATCGCTCCGTATATCGCGGGCGACAGCGCCGGCACATCGACCGCCTCGTACCCTTCCACGCTCGACACTACCCGGACACCCTTCGCCGCGAGTTGCCGCCGGAGATCGCGCGATCGGAACATGGGCTTCAGGATATCGATATCGACCAGCGTGGCCCGACCGCCGGCGGAGTCCGCCATGCGGGTCGCGAAATTGACGGCAAGTTCCGTCTTGCCCGAGCCGAACGCCCCAACGAGTATGGTCGCTCTGGACCTGGTAAACTGGATCATGCTCTGCTCTGTATGTCGCATATGGTCCTCGTAGTCCTCCGATCAGCTTGTCCAGATATCGCGTACTTCGCCGACTAGATACAATGATCCTGCAACCACCATCGCAGCAGCCTTCTTCTGGCCGGCAATCGCAAGTCCCATCCGGATCGCCTCGCGTGCCGGCATCGCCACATACGCCTCCGGCTCCCGCTCCCGCTCCCGCTTTGGCCCCGACCCCGACGCCCACACCGCCCGCACGGCGGCCGCCAAGGCTTCTGGGTCAGCCGCGCCTGCTCGGGTATGGGCAGCGGCTGTAGCCACCACCACGTCGAAGCATGGCGCAAGGATCTGCATCATCTCATCGATGTGCTTGTCGCGAGAACAGGCCGCGACCAAGACTCTGGGGCCCATGCCCGGCAGGACCCGCTCGACGGCGGATGCGAGCGCCCTGGCGCCATCGGGGTTATGCGCGCCGTCTAGGATAACCGGAAATGGCTCGCGCCGGACTATCTCGAATCTGCCAGGGTTGACCGCTGAGGCCAAGCCTCTCTTGAGATCATCAGGCGACACCATCGCATCCAGCACTCCCAGGGCCATCGCAGCCGTAGCGCAATTGGCGGCCTGGTGCGCGCCGATCAGACCCGTTCGGGCTCGAATATGGCCGAGCCACGGCAGATCCATGTCGACAATAGTCCCTTTCATGTCGATTGATACGACATCGAAGCGGACATCCCTGCCCACCGCGATCAGGGGCGCGCCGGCGCATCGCGCCGCAGCCTCCAGAACCGCCATGGCTTCGGGGTGCTGCGGGCCGACCACAACCGGCACGCCGGGCTTGATTATGCCTGCCTTATCCAACGCGATCTCGCCCAGCGTGTTCCCCAGCCTGTCCATGTGGTCCATAGCTACATGGGTGATCACCGACACTTCGGGCGTGATCACGTTGGTCGAATCGTATCTGCCCCCGAGTCCCACCTCGACCACGGCGATCTCCACTCCTTGGCTCGCGAACCACTGGAAGCAAGCTGCAGTAGCGACCTCGAATTCAGTGGGAGATCCGGTTGACTCATCGCCGGCTAGACGGCGCACAGCCGGCGCCAGCGATGTGATCAGCGCGGCCAGCTCCGCGCGGGGTATCTCCTCCCCGTCCACGCGGATGCGCTCCGTGTATCGCTGTAGGTGGGGAGACGTGAACAGACCTGTCCTATAGCCCGTCGCCCTCAAGACGGCATCGATCATCACCGCCGCTGAGCCCTTGCCGTTGGTGCCGGCTATGTGCACGCATCTCATCCGCCTCTGGGGCTGGCCCGCAAAATCAAGGAGCGCACTGGTGCGCTCAAGACCCGGCTTCACCCCGAACCTGGCCAGGGCCGCCAGGTATTCCATGGTCTCTTCGTAGTTCATCCATCATCACCTGCGCTGTCTGACGGGGCGTGTTCGGTCTCGCCGTCCGCGACAGCCTCCGCCCTACTACATGCCCAGTCACATTCCGATTGCAGCAAGCACCGGGTGCAAGCAGGACGCCCCGCCTTGCATGTCTTGCGTCCATGGGTCACCATGTTCATGTGTAGCTGATACACGATGTCGTCGGGCAACGCCGGCATCAATGCGGCCTGAGTCGCGGCGGGGCTTCCCGTGGCCACAAGCCCCAGCCGGTTGCTGACGCGGTGGACATGGGTGTCCACAGGGAAGACCGGCCGCCCCAGCGCGAACAGGAGGACGCACGCAGCCGTCTTCGGGCCCACGCCAGGCAGAGACGTAAGGTAGTCGAATGCATCGGTCTTCTCCATGCCATCCAGCGCCGCAAGGCTAATGGAGCCGAAGTCAGCCTGTATTCTGCGCAGCGCCTCTCCAATGCGCACAGCCTTGATGTCGGCCAGCCCGCCCATGCGGATCACGTCGGCAATATCGTCCGGCGGCGCCGAGGCCAGCTGCTCCCATGCGGGATAAGCCGCCCTGAGCGCCGCGTATGTGCGGTCGGAGTTGGTGTCCGACGTGTTCTGCGTGAGTATGATGTGCACCAACTCGCCCACGGGATCGCCGTGCGGCCTCAAGGGCTTGGGCCCATACATCTCCGCCAGAATGCCGTCCAGCCGCCTCAGCCGCTCCGTGAAGGCGTCCATCTACGACTCCAGCTGCGCCACTCGAGCCCGCACCTTGGCCAGCTGATCCTCAAGATCGGCGAGCCTGTCGCGCTGCTTCTGCACGACCTGGGCCGGGGCCTTCGACACAAACGATTCATTCCCCAGCTTGGCCCGGACTCTTTCGGCCTCGGCGTGCATGCTCTGGATGTCGCGTTGCAGGCGCTCGATCTCCTTGCCGATATCGATCATGCCGGCCAGCGGCAGGTAGACCTCGACCCCCGGCGCGACGGCGGCCGCGGCCTTCTCGGGCTTGGGCGCCGCGGCCGGTTCCAGCTTCACCCCTGCCAACCCTGCAAGGTGCGCCAGTATGTCGGCGTTGCGGTCAAGAGCCGTGGCTGTTTCGCCGTCTGCATGGAAAATCGCGTCTACCTTGCGAGACGGCGCCACTTCGAACTCGGCCCGCACGTTCCTGATGGCGCGCACAGTCTCCATGATCATCGCCATCTCCGCCTCGGCCCGAGGATCGAGCCAGGCTTCATCGGCGCGCGGCCACGCCTGTGTCATGATGCTGTCGCCTTCGTGGGGCAGGTGCTGCCATATGCCTTCGGTTATGAAGGGCATGAACGGGTGGAGCAGCTTGAGCGCTCCGTCCAACACCTTCCACAGCACGTGCTGCGCGGCGCGGCGGCCTGGGGCATCGGTTTCGTCGTACAGTCGTCGCTTGGCGATCTCGATATACCAGTCGCAATACTCGCCCCAGATGAACTCGTGGATGGTCCGGGCGGCCTCGCCCAGGTCGTACCTGGCCAGTTGCTGCGTGATCTGGTCCGCCGCCCGCCCGAAGCGCGACAAGATCCACCTGTCGGCCAACGTCAGTTCGAGGTCGGTCGGAAGCTCGCCGCCTGCCGGCGCCTGGAAGTCGCCCAGGTTCATCATGACGAACCGGCTCGCATTCCATATCTTGTTGCAGAAGTTTCGCGAGGCTTCGACCTTCTCCGGGCGCCACCTGATGTCGTTGCCGGGGGTGTTGCCGGTAATCAGAGTGAACCTCAGCGTATCCGATCCGAACTCCTCGATGATGTCCAGCGGGTTGACGCCGGTCCCCTTGGACCTGCTCATCTTGGACCCATCGGCATTTCTGATCAGGCCGTGCAGCAGCACATCGGAGAAGGGCTTCTCGCCCATGAACTCCAGGGCCATGAAGATCATCCTGGCCACCCAGAAGAAGATGATATCGTAGCCTGTCACCAGTACCGATGTGGGATGCCAGGCGGAAAGCTCAGCCGTGTCGTCAGGCCAGCCCATGGTGGAGAAGGTCCACAGCGCCGAGCTGAACCACGTGTCGAGCACGTCCGGGTCCTGCTCCACGCGCCCGCCGCACTTGGGGCAGGCTCTAGCGTCCTCGCGCGAGGCGAACATGTGGCCGCAGCCCTGGCAGTACCACACCGGTATCCGGTGGCCCCACCACAGCTGCCTCGAGATGCACCAGTCGCGCACATTCTCCATCCAGGCCAGATACGTCTTGGTGAAGCGCTCGGGCACGAACCTGACACTGCCGTTCTTCACGGCCTCGATTGCAGGGGCAGCCAGCGGCTCCATCCTCACAAACCACTGCAGCGATACCAGAGGCTCCACAACCGTGCCGCACCTTTGGCAATGTCCAACCGCGTGAGTGTACTTCTCGGTCCGCTCTAGCAGACCTCCCGATTCGAATTCAGCCACCACGGCGCGCCTGCACTCCTCGCAGGTGAGGCCGGCGTATTCTCCGGCTTCCTCGGTCATGCGGCCGTCCGCGCCGATCACGCTGATCGATTCGAGCCCGTGGCGATGGGCGATCTCGAAGTCGTTGGGGTCATGGGCCGGCGTCACCTTGACCGCTCCAGTTCCGAACGCCGGGTCTACGTGCGGGTCGGCCACAATCGGAATCTCACGGTTCATGATGGGCAGCATGATGGTCTTGCCCACAAGCGATGCGTATCGCGGGTCGTCAGGGCTTACCGCCACCCCGGTATCGCCCAGCATGGTCTCGGGACGCGTGGTGGCCACGGTGACATGTCCGCTTCCGCTGGACAGCGGGTAGCGGAGATACCAGAGAGCCGACTCCTCGTCTTCATGCTCCACTTCCACATCCGACAGAGACGTGCCGCAGTTAGTGCACCAGTTGACCATGCGCTCGCCCCGGTAGATGAGACCCTTGTCGAACAGGCGCACGAACACCTCGCGCACCGCCCTGGAGCAGACTGGGTCCATGGTGAACCGGGCGCGTTCCCAGTCGCATGAGGCGCCCAGCTTCTTCTGCTGCTCCACGATCTCGCCGCCGTGCTTCTCCTTCCAATCCCAGGCGATCTTGAGGAAGCCATCGCGGCCCACATCTCCCTTGGTAAGGCCCTGTTTCGCCAGGCTCGCCACTACCTTGGCCTCAGTGGCTATGCTGGCGTGGTCAGTGCCTGGAATCCAGCAGGCGTTGGCGCCCTGCATCCGCTTGGACCTGATCAGGATGTCCTGAATCGCGGAGTCGAGGGCATGGCCAATGTGGAGCGTCCCGGTGATGTTGGGCGGCGGCATCATGATCACGAAATGCTCGCGTTCTGGGTTTGGATCCGGCTCTGCGTGGAAGTAGCCGCTGTCCAGCCAGAACTGGTAGATCCGCTCCTCTATCTGCTTTGGGTCATACGTAGTCGGTATGTCGGTCGTAGTCGGTGCGTCGGTCTTCCCCATGTGCGATCCTACCTCCCTGCAAACTGCTAGGAGCAGCTGCAATCAATATATACACAAAGCCTCCCTGCCCATCAAAGGGCGAAGGAGGCTTCACTTCGCGGTACCACCTTTGTTCTCGGCAGGACGCTTGTGCCCAACCTGAGCGCGCGCCGCGCATTGCGCGCATCGCTCACGTCGTTCGCATCGCCCGCGTCGATCTTGACAGCTGTATCGGGCTGATCCCGGCCGGGCCTACTCCTGCTGGCTGCATACGCAGCGGCCAGCGATTTGGGCCAGGCAGCTCAGGGGCGACATTCACGAGGACATGGGCCAGAACGCCTTGCACCCGGTGAGCGTCCCTCTCTTCGGGCGTGACCTCGCTACTCCTCCCCATCATCGCACTGCATATATGATGTTGCCATTAAGCGCATTCTAATCGTACAGCGCACGCCGTGTCAACAGCTGCCGTGTCAACAGCTGCCGCGTGCACAGCCGCCAGGTCCCACAAGGTCAAGACTCTTTCTCCTTGTCCTTTTTGGCCTGCTCGATCACTTTCTCGGCCACGCTGAACGGGACTTCTTCGTAGTGATCGAACTCCATCGCGAACGTGCCTCGACCCGCCGTCATCGAGCGCAGGTCAATGGAGTACTTGAACATCTCGGCCATCGGCGCCAGAGCCCGGACCACCTGATACTTGCCGTCGGGCTCCATGCCCAGAATGCGTCCGCGCTTCTTGTTGAAGTCGCCCATGACATCACCCATGTACTCCTCGGGCACTGTGACATCCGCTCGCACGATAGGCTCGAGTATGACCGGATTGGCCTCCTGACACCCCTTCTTGAGCGCCAGCTGGGCCGCGATCTTGAACGCCATTTCGGATGAGTCCACAGAGTGGCTCGAACCATCGTACAGAGAGCACTTCAAGTCGACCAGCGGGAATCCCGCAAGGATGCCGCCTTCGGGCAGACCTTCTCTTAAGCCTTTCTCCACCGCCGGGATGAACTGGCGGGGGACTGCGCCTCCGAAGACCTTGTCTTCGAACTCGAAGCCTGAGCCGGTCGGCAGAGGAGACATCTCGATCCAGACGTGCCCGAACTGGCCGCGGCCGCCTGTCTGCTTCTTGTGCCTGCCTTCGACCTTCACAGTTCCCTTGATGGTCTCTCTGTAGGGCACCTTGGGGGTGTCCAGAGTCATCTCAGCCCCGAACTTCCTCTTGAGCCTCTCGGCAATGATGTCGAGGTGAACCTCGCCCATTCCCGCCACTATCAGCTCGCCCGTCTCCGCCTCCTTGGTATTGCGGAGAGTGGGATCCTCCTCTTGCAGCCTGGCGAGCCCTTGACCGATCTTGTCCTCATCACCCTTAGTTTTCGCCTTGGCAGCCATCGACAGCACAGGGGACGGGAACCTGATGGGATCGAGCACGATCTGCTTGTCCTTGTCGCAAAGCGTATCGCCAGTAGTCGTCTCGCTCAGTTTGGCAACGCCCGCGATGTCGCCGGCGCCCACATCGGCCACTGCGATCTGCTGCTTGCCTTTGATGAGGAAGACCTGGCCGAGACGCTCGGTCTTGTCTTTGCTGGCGTTGTACACCTGCGAATCGGACCTGACCATGCCCGAGTAGACGCGGAACATGGTTATCTTGCCCACGTATGGGTCGGCCATGGTCTTAAATACAAGGGCGGAGAAAGGCTCGCTCTCATCCGGCCGCCGCTCCGCTTTCTCTTCGGAGTCAGGCAGATGGCCGTAGGCAACGCCGCGCCCCACAGGTGAAGGGCACAGGGCGACTATGGAGTCCATGAGAGGTTTCACACCCACCATGCGCAGCCCGGAGGCGCAGAACACAGGCACAACTGAGCCATCGGCTACTCCGGCCGCCAGTCCCTTCTCGAACTCCTCCTGTGTGAGTTCGTCGCCCTCCAAATACTTGTTCAAGAGTTCCTCGTCGTTTTCAGCGGCGTACTCCACCAGCTTCTCGCGCAGCGAAGCAGCGGCATCGGCCAGCTCATCCGGGATCGGCGACTCGGCGACACTCTTGCCGGACGCATCGTTCCAGATGAAAGCCTTCATGTGTATGATGTCGACCACACCGCGGAACTTGTCGCCTTCCCCTATGGGAAGCTGCGCGGCGACTGCGTGGTTGCCGAAGACACGGCGTATCGAATCGATGGCCTTGTCGAAATCGGCGTTCTCGCGGTCCATCCTGTTCACAACGGCAATGCGCGGAAGCTCGCGATCATCGGCGTGTCGCCAAGTCAGCTCGGTGCCCACCTCAACGCCGGAAACTGCGTCAACCAGCACCATCGCTGCATCGGCGATGCGCAGCGCGCCCACGACTTCTCCGACGAAGTCGGAGTATCCAGGAGTATCTATGAGGTTGATTTTGTGACCATTCCACTCCACGGGCGCGACTGAGGCGTTGATCGAGATCTTGCGCTTGACCTCATCGGGATCGTAGTCCATCGTGGATGTGCCGTCGTCCACCTTGCCGAAGCGGTCAACCGCGCCGCTCAGGAAGAGCATGGCCTCTGCAAGAGTAGTTTTGCCAGCCCCACCGTGAGAGATAATGGCCAGATTGCGCAGTTGGTCCACCCTGTACTTTTTCAAGCGATCTCCTCCCCTAAACGCTTCACTCGCGGCCCAAGCCTGCCACCAACCGGTGCAGGCTGCATACAGCCATAGATGCTCACTCTAATATTGTATACTTCGCTCTGTACCTAGGCAATAGGCGATCTCCAAACGGGCCGGGGCCCGAGATCCGGCAGCGAGCGGTGTGAGGTGTGGACCGCTCAGAATTTGTAGGATGCCTTGAGCTCCATGCAGGGTTCCCAGTTCCCGCTTTTCCAGAGCTTCTCGTTCAGTTCGTCGGTGCGCGTTGCTGCCGCTTTTCCGCTCAGCGTCACTCCGCCGAACGGCCCGGCCGTCGCCGCCAGCGTAAGCCGATGAACGCGCTTTCCGGCAGGGCCCATCGACCCCTTCGTGCCTTCATCGCCCGCGCCGCAGTCGCTGCCGTTCCCATCGTTGTCCTCGTCATCGTTGCCCTCTTCGTCCCATGCATTGAGCGACCAGTTTGTCTCGGCCGCCAATGTCAGCTTCATGACTTTGGACAACTCCCATGCTAGCCCAGCGCTCGCGCCCGCTCGCCAGGCCGTGTTGTCAGCCGGCGCGTTCGGTCGGCTAGTCGTGCCGGCGGCGGCGCGAGCTGTCAGTGTCAGCGCTCCCGGTCCAGGCGCCGGCTCGGGCCCAGGCAACATGGCCTTCCAGGTCCATTTCACTGAAGCATCCTTTGTAGCCCTGTCTTTGGGCGGATCGTTGGGGCGTGCCGTGGATGATGCACTTGCAGCGAAGTCCAGCGAATGCAGCTTGGATACAGCCCACATCGCGCTTGCCTTGCCTGTGCAAGCGATGTACGACTTGTGGGCGGCCTTGGGGTATTCCCGCTGCCTCGCCGAGAGGCTTGCCTCGGCCTTGACACTGTCGGCGGGGCGCCACTGCAGAGTGACTGAAGAGGCCCGAAAGTCAGCCGTCCACTTGGGTTGGCCGGGCATCTCTTTGTGCCCCACGCTCAGCTCGCCCTTGATCGAAGGTTTCATCTTGCCTTCAAAGGCTCTTTGTCCCTTAGCCGTCAGCTGGGCCTGGGCATAGTCTCGAGCGGGGTTGAACGGGTATTGCCGAACAGACATGTCCAGCTTCGATTCGGGTTGCCAGGGAATAACCTTCTTGTCGGCTCTGATTCCGGCTGATATTGATATCTGGCTCCAATGCGCTCCCGGGCTTTGGGCATCGAGGTTCCCTGAAAGAGTCAGGGATCCGGACTGCCTGTAGTGCCTCCACTTCTCAGAGAGACTGGCACCCACCTTGAACTCCAACGCCCCTCCCAGCTCGTGCTGAAGTGAAAAAGAGACCGGACCCACGCGACGGGACAGACTCACCTTCTTGAGGGCATCGTCGCCTGGTTTCAGCTTCAGCTCCAAAGCAAACCCGCCCGAACCCGTTGCCGCGGTTGCCGGCGCAGCCATCGCCTGGCTTGCGAGGGGGCATAGAAAGGCCGCCGCCAGAGCCCACGTCAACATGCATGAGAGCGATAGCCCCCGGACGGCGGGAACGCAGTTGCGCAACGACGAGCCGAGTGACAATTTGCGTGCAGAACAGATCGCCATGGTTCATCCCCCGTTCTCCTTCAGTGACTTCGGAAATCACGGCCCCAGCGCCACATACAGATCATACCATGTTAGGTGCTGATCGTTAACGGGCACCGTGGAAACCATCCCTTGTATCGGGCAAATCATCCATTCGGGGGGCGTTGGAGGAGGATGGATGGACGGGGGAAGAGGAAATGCGTGCCGGGACAGACCGATGACAACCGGGGCCCGCAGCCCGGAACCGAAAGTCCCGGGCCCCGGGCCCCGAGCCATAAGCTTGCAGGTGC
>DHON01000058.1:3812-15521 GCA_002409965.1 Firmicutes bacterium UBA5389 | reverse complement strand
CCCGGGGGGGGGAGCCATAAGCTTGCAGGTGCCCAGCCAGCGGCTATCTGGCCTTGCAGGCGAACTTCTTCAACACAATCTCCTTGAGATCCGGGCCTGCAGTCTGCTCCAGCTCATAGCCAACTCGCACTGCAGGTTTGTCGATCTTCAGGACCCTTCTCAGGTCTATGGGAGTGCCAATGACAACGACTTCGGCATCGGAATTGTCTATGGTCTTCTCCAGTTCCTGAATCTGCTTCCTGCTATATCCCATCGCCGGGAGCAGCGGCTCAAGGTGATGGAAGCGGTTCAGAGTGTCCACTATGCTGCCAACGGCGAACGGTCGCGGATCGACAAGCGATGCTGCCCCGTACTTGTGGGCCGCCACCGTTCCGGCGCCGTATCCCATGCCGCCGTGGGTGAGCGTGGGGCCGTCCTCCACTACCAGCACTCGCTTGCCGCGGATCATGCCAGGATTGTCCACGCCGACAGGCGATGCTGCGTCGATGATGACCGCCTTCGGGTTGACGGCAGCCACGTTCTTACGAACGGTCTCCACGTCTTCGGGTTTCGCGGTATCGACCTTGCTGATGATCACGATATCCGCCATGCGCACGTTGGTTTCGCCAGGATGGTACGATACCTCGTGGCCAGCCCTGTGCGGGTCGGCCAGGGTGATCATGAGGTCCGGCACGTAGAAGGGGAAGTCGTTGTTGCCGCCGTCCCAGAGTATTACATCCGCTTCCTTCTCCGCGGCCTCGAGGATCTTGCCGTAGTCGACGCCGGCGTACACGATGATGCCGCGGTCGATGTGGGGTTCGTACTCCTCGCGTTCCTCGATGGTGCACTCATGCAAGTCGAGGTCATCGTATGTAGCGAAGCGCTGGACTGCCTGCTTGGCAAGGTCGCCATACGGCATCGGATGCCGGATCGCTACAACCTTAAGGCCCGCGTCGATCAGCGCCTGACTTACATAGCGGGTGGTCTGGCTCTTTCCCACACCGGTGCGGACCGCGCAGATCGCAACCACCGGCGCTTTGGACTTGATCATGGTCGTGGTAGGTCCCATCAGACGGAAATCGGCGCCCGCCGCATTGACCATTGACGCCTTATGCATGATATCTGCATAGGCAATGTCGCTGTACGCGAAGACGACCTGCTCCACATGGTGCTCATGGATGAGCCTGACCAGGTCCTCTTCAGGGTAAATCGGAATCCCTTCCGGGTAGAGGCTCCCGGCAAGCACAGCCGGGTACTTTCTTCCCGCGATATCGGGTATCTGGGTAGCTGTGAAAGCAACCACATCGTACTTCTCGTTGTCGCGGAAGTAGACGTTGAAGTTGTGGAAATCGCGCCCCGCCGCGCCCATGATGACGACCTTGATCCTCTTCAAGAAGCAACCCACCCTTTCTCCATAATCAGCGCGAGTACGCTTATCGTACTCACTTCGCAGCCTGGACATCCCTTGCCGCGTCAATATGCACCGTTGCATACTGCGCTTGTCACCTATTCTACTACCGAACGCTCAATTCCTCCACAGAAACCTTGCACAGGAAAGGGCGCCCTCACGGGCGCCCCACAAATCGGCTCTATTGAGCTGTATTACGCTCCATTCGGCCGCCGATCCGCCTCCTCAGAGCAACTCGACTTCTCACAGTGCCGCCGGATGCTGGCGAGCAGGCGGAGAATCTGGAGGCGGCACCATGACATCGATCGCGCAATCCGTGGCGGTCTCGTCGGCGGCAACCTCGTCGGAGTCGCTGGCGCCGTAGCGCGTTAGCGCCACTGCCAGCACTTCGTCCATGTGCGATACCTCGACTAGCGTGATGTCGGCCCGCGCGTTCTCCGGGATTTCCTCCACGTCCCTGCGGTTATCCGCGGGGATGATGACTGTCGTGATTCCCGCCCTGTGCGCGGCGAGCACCTTCTCCTTGAGCCCGCCTACGGGCAGAACGCGCCCGCGCAGCGTTATCTCGCCGGTCATGGCCACATCATGCCTGATGGATATCCCCGAAAGGGCCGATGCCAGCGCCGTTGCTATGGTAATCCCGGCCGATGGGCCGTCTTTGGGAATCGCGCCTTCCGGGACGTGGATATGCACGTCCATCTTCTCGTAGAAATCGTCCGGGATGCCCAAATCGCGCGCCCTGGACCTGACATAGGTGTAGCCGGCCTGCGCGGATTCGCGCATGACCTCGCCCAGTTTGCCTGTGAGGATCAACTTGCCGCTGCCCCGCATCGCCGACACCTCGATGAAGAGAGTGTCGCCGCCCATTTCGGTCCAGGCAACGCCGGTGGCCACTCCCACCTTGTCGTCCTGTTCAATCACGTCGTATCGGAACTGGGCAATCCCCAGATGCTTGTGCAAGTCGGGGCGCTTCACCGCAAACGGCCCGCTTGCCCCGGCCACAACTTCGCGCGCCAGTTTCCGGCACACGGCGCCAATCTGCCGTTCCAGACTACGCACTCCCGACTCCCTGGTGTACGACCGGATGATCTCCCTGACTACATCCTCGTCCATCTGCACTTGCTCATCTCCCAGCCCGTTCTCGCGGATCTGCTTGGGGACGAGGAACTTGTGGGCTATGTGGAGTTTGTCCTCCTCCGTGTAGCCGGGTATGCTTATTATTTCCATC
Source organism: Firmicutes bacterium UBA5389 (assembly GCA_002409965.1). Classification (GTDB taxonomy): domain Bacteria; phylum Bacillota; class DTU025; order DTU025; family DTU025; genus UBA5389. The sequence goes on along the minus strand of DHON01000058.1, from coordinate 12,906 downwards.
CTGTCCTGCAACGGACGGGGTATTGCATACAGGTTGTTGGCGGTCGTGATGAACAGCACGTTGGACAGGTCGACGGTGACCTCCATGTAATGGTCGCCGAACTCGCGGTTCTGCTCCGGGTCGAGCACCTCGAGGAGCGCCGACGATGGATCGCCGCGGAAATCGGACGACATCTTGTCGACTTCGTCCAGCAGTATCACAGGGTTCATGGTGCCTGCCTGCTTCATCAGCTGGACTATCTTGCCCGGCATGGCGCCCACGTAAGTGCGTCTGTGCCCTCTGATCTCGGCTTCATCGCGCATGCCGCCCAGGGAGAACCGGACGAACTTGCGGCCAAGAGCGCGGGCGATCGACTTGCCGAGAGACGTTTTTCCCACTCCAGGCGGCCCCACCAGGCAGAGGATGGGTCCGCGGAGTTCGTCCGATAGCTGCCTTACAGCCAGGAACTCCAATATGCGTTCCTTGACCTTCTCCAGGCCCCAGTGATCCTCGTCCAAGACCTGCTCGGCCTGTTTTATATCGAGGCGGTCATCGGTGAACACGCCCCATGGAATGCCGAGAAGCCAGTCGAGGTAATTCCGGACGACCACCGTCTCCGCCGACATGGGCGGCATGTGCTCCAGTTTGTCCAGTTCGCGCTGGGCCTTGTCCCGCACGTCCGGGGGGAAATCGCACTTTTCGATCTTCTCGCGCAGTTCATTTATCTCAGACGACTTGTCGTCGCGGTCGCCCAGTTCTTTCTGGATAGCGCGCATCTGCTCCCTGAGGTAGTACTCCTTTTGCGTCTTCTCCATCTGCCTGCGAACTCGCGCATTGATCTTGCGCTCCAGTTCCAAGATCTCCAGCTCGCTGCGGAGCACTACCGAAAGGCGTTCCAGGCGATCCCTCGTGTCCAGCGCCTCCAAGAGCGCCTGCTTATCTTCGACTCGCATCGGCAAGTGCGCCGCGATCTCGTCGGCAAGCCGACCAGGCTCATCCAGGTCGGCCAGGGTTGCTATGATCTCAGGCGGCAGCCGCTTGGACAGCTTTGCGTACTGCTCGAACTCGTGAAGCGCGTTGCGCGCAAGGGCCTCCAGTTCCGGCCCATATTGCCCATCGGTCGGCTCCAGCTGCACCTTCACCATGTAACACGGATCGGCATCGATGAAATCGAGAATCCGCGCGCGTTCTTTGCCCTCAACCACGACTCTGACGGTGCCGTCGGGCAGCCGAACTAGCTGCTTAATCTCGGAGACGGTGCCCATCTCATAGATATCGTCGGGCGATGGGTCACTGACCCTCGCAGCCCGCTGAGCAGCAAGAATTATGAGTCTATCGCCGGACATCGCTTCATCGAGAGCGGCGATCGACTTATCCCGCCCCACTTCAAGCGGGACAGTCATGTTTGGAAACACCAGAAGTCCACGAAGCGGCAACAGCGAAAGCACCCGCTTGAGGCCGGCTTTCCCTCTAGACAATGCGTTTTCCGCTCTGGCCACGGATTTCTGCACCTCCTACCTGCACCTCTCCTATTCTCCTTGCCCCCTCGCATTCCTTCAAGAAAAGAGACTCGGAGCAAGCAATCCATGGCAGAGCTGGTCCAACAGAAATAGCGTCTCAATTCGAGACGCCTGTTCACATATGATCGGAGAATACCGCCGAAGCGGACCTCGCAGCCACCACCTCCTGCGGCACAGGTGCTGGAGAAGGCTGCTCGGCTGCGGCGCACGATCCCACCTTGGCCAGCTCGAACGCCTCGTCTATGTCGTCCACGGCGATGACATGACATCCTTCGACCTGCGCCAACCTGTCCTGCCAGTTCTCCTTGGGAATCAGCACCCTGCGCGCGCCGGCAGCGGCTGCCGCGCTCACCTTGGCCACCACCCCTCCAACCGGCTTGATCTGGCCGCGCACGGAGATCTCGCCGGTCATCGCCAGCCTGTTGTCGATGGGAGTGCCTCTCACTGCTGACAGGACCGCAACGGCCATGGCCAACCCCGCAGACGGCCCGTCCACAGGCGCACCCCCGGGGAAGTTAACGTGGACGTGGAAGTCGGGGGTCTCAATATGGAATCTGACCCTGAGGACCGTGCAGACATTATCTACGGAACTCCGCGCCATGCTACGGCGGCGCAAGACGCGCCCGCCGTCTCCCTGCTCTTCCTCTTCCACCACTCCTGTCACCATGAAAGAGCCTCGCCCTGCCTGCGCGCGGACGGCAGTCGCTTCCACTTCGATGACCGAACCCATGCCGGGCCCCCACACCGCAAGGCCGTTCACCACTCCCACAGCCGGCGAGTCCCCAACACGTTTCTCCGGACGAAGCGCATACTGGCCGCTCTCCACCACCCATTCCATGTCCGCCTTGAGCAAGGTCTTGCGCCCTTCAGTCACCGCCACGCCCATAGCGAGCTGAACCATGTTGACTGCGTCTCGCCCGTTCTGCGCATACTTCCTGACGATATCGATCACACCGTCTTCAGCGCCCATGTTCACCCTGTCGAGAGCGCGCGAGGCAATCGTCGCCACTTCGTCAGGAGAGAGCGCGCGGAAGTAGACTTCCAGGCACCTTGACCTGATGGCTGGAGGAATATCGCGAGTCGGTCGGGTAGTGGCGCCGACCAGGCGGAAATCGGCCGGCAGACCGTTTCGGAATATGTCGTGGATGTGCTGGGGTATGTTGTTGTCGTCTGGGCTGTAGTATGCGGACTCAAGGAACACTTTCCTGTCTTCCAGGACTTTGAGAAGCTTGTTCATCTGTATGGGGTGGAGTTCGCCGATCTCGTCGATGAACAGCACGCCGCCGTGAGCTCGAGTTACGGCGCCCGGTTTGGGCTGGGGGATGCCCGCGATGCCGAGCGGCCCCGCGCCCTGGTATATTGGGTCGTGCACCGACCCAATGAGCGGATCGGCTATTCCCCTGTCGTCAAAGCGCGCCGTGTTGGCGTCCATCTCGACAAACACCGCGTCAGACCTGAACGGCGACAGGCTGCTCTTCTTGGCCTCCTCCAGCACAACGCGGGCGGCCGCGGTCTTGCCCACGCCGGGCGGGCCGTACACGATGACGTGCTGCGGATTGGGCCCGCACAGCGCGGCGCGCAGAGAGCGCAGCGCATCCGACTGCCCGATGACGTCTTCGAAACACTTTGGCCTGGTCAGTTCGGTGAGGGGCTTGGTCAGGCAGATGCTGCGCAGGTCGCGCAGCTTGTCCAGCTCGCGCCGGGACTCGCGCCCCACTGCGCTCTTCGAGCCGTGCTGGGCACGGAGGAGGTTCCAGAAGTAAAGACCGATGACGACCGCGAAGAACAGGTTGATCAGTCCGAGCACGCCAATGCTGTTCACCGCCGTTCCCTCCTGTCCAGGGTGTATCATGCCCCGGTGAAAAGCAACTATCCCGGCGGGCCGCGAGCGCTCGCCGGGATAGAACGGTGGCAATCAGTTCAGCATCAAGCCTGCGTCAGGCGGTTTCTTCCTTCTTGCGCGCAGGCTTCTTCTTCTCTGACAGCATCATGGTCGGGGCACCCTGACCGTCCACGGCTTCCCGCGTAACCACGACCTTCTGGATCTCGCTGCGGCTAGGTATCTCATACATCAGGTCGAGCATGAGCTTCTCCATGATCGACCGGAGGCCGCGGGCGCCGCCCCCGCGCGCGATAGCTTTCTTGGCCACAGCGACCAGAGCGTCGCGGGTGAATTCGAGGCTCACGTCGTCCAGTTCGAAGAGCCTCTCATACTGCTTGACCAGCGCGCTCTTGGGTTCAGTGAGGATGCGCACCAGAGCCTCTTCGTCCAAAGCATCGAGGGGCACCACAACAGGAAGCCTGCCCACGAACTCCGGAATCAGGCCATATCTCAGCAAGTCCTCGGGCATGATCTGCCGCAGAATGTCGCCGATCTTGCGGTCGACCTTCGGCCTCACTTCAGCCCCGAACCCCAGCGTCTTGCGGCCGATGCGGTTCTCGATGATCTTATCGATCCCCTCGAACGCGCCGCCGCAGATGAACAGGATGTTCGTGGTATCGAGCTGTATGAACTCCTGGTGCGGATGCTTCCGCCCGCCCTGCGGAGGAACGCTTGCGACAGTGCCTTCGAGGATCTTGAGCAACGCCTGCTGCACGCCTTCGCCCGACACATCGCGGGTAATAGACGGGTTCTCCGATTTGCGGGCGATCTTGTCGACTTCGTCGATGTAGACTATGCCGCGCTCCGCCCGCTCGATGTCGTAATCGGCGTTCTGGATCAGCTTGAGCAGGATGTTCTCCACATCTTCGCCAACGTAGCCGGCTTCTGTAAGCGATGTGGCATCGGCGATAGCGAATGGCACGTTCAGGATCTTGGCGAGCGTCTGCGCCAGGAGCGTCTTTCCGCACCCAGTGGGTCCAAGCAGCAGAACGTTGCTCTTCTGCAGCTCGACATCGTCCATGCGCGAACTCACGTTGATCCGCTTGTAGTGGTTATATACCGCCACCGACAGCGTCTTCTTGGCATCGTCCTGCCCGATTACGTATTCGTCGAGTACGGCCCTGATCTCATGGGGTTTGGGGATGTCCGTGAGATCATCCCCCGAAGGGCCTCCCGTTTCCTCTTCGATTATCTCGTTGCACAGCTCGATGCACTCGTCGCAGATGTAGACTCCGGGCCCTGCGATGAGCTTCTTCACCTGCTCCTGGGCCTTGCCGCAAAACGAGCATTTGAGCTGGCTCTTGTCGTCGGTGTACTTGAACATGTGACCACCTCTCGGCTAGGGCTTGCCGGCCTTGCCCTCGAAGATGTTGTCGATGATGCCGTAGTCCTTGGCCTCCAGGGCGGACATGTAGTAGTCGCGCTCAGTGTCCTGCTCTACGCGGTCAGCAGGTTGCCCCGTATGCCGCGCAAGAATCTCGTGAGTGATTCCCTTGATGCGCAGGATCTCTCTTGCCTGGATTTCGATGTCGGTGGCCTGACCGGAAGTGCCGCCGGCCGGCTGGTGTATCATGACGCGCGAATACGGAAGGGCATGACGCTTGCCTTTCGCGCCGGCCGCCAAGAGCACCGCTGCCATACTGGCTGCGAGACCAACACACACCGTGGAAACCTGAGGCTTCACGTACTGCATCGTATCGTATATCGCAAGCCCCGAGGTCACAGACCCGCCCGGGCTATTGACATAAAGGTTTATGTCCTTGTCAGGGTCCTCCCCCTGGAGAAACAGCATCTGCGCAATGACCAAGTTGGCCATACTATCGTCGATTGGGCCTCCAATGAAGACGATCCTGTCTTTGAGAAGCCTGGAGTAAATATCATATGCCCTTTCGCCGCGACTGGTTTGCTCAACGACTATAGGTATCAGGGTCATCGTCGTCACCTCCTACGCAAAGTGCTGGAGTCCACGTTATTCTTGTGCTTCTCCCTCGGAATCATGCGCCTCGGATGCACACTGGTCGCACTTGGCGCTCTCGGGATCAGCGTCACAGGCGCGGCCCAGGAACTGCAGGGCCTTCGTATTGACCAGCACCTCGGTGGCCACCGCGCGCATGCCTGGGTCGAGTACCACCTTGTTCAGCTTATCTTTATCATCGCCAAACGCATCGTAGGCCATCTGGAACACCGCCATGCTCACCTCGTCCGCGGTGGGCGTAAGGCCTTCCTTCTCGGCCAAGGCCTCCAACACGAGCTCGGTCTTGACCGTGCCCGGAGCGGTCTCTCGAAACTGCTCGCGGATCTCGTCTTCCGACTTTCCCCTGGCCGAGAGGTACTGCTCCCACTCCAGACCCTGATCGCGCAGCTTGCCCTGGAGGTTTCGCAGTTCCTCAGCGACCTGGCGCTCGATCAAAAGCTTAGGGATCTCCACCTCGGAGGTCGTCACCAAAGACGCAACAGCGCGCTTTGAAAGGTCGCTAATCGCATCGTCCAGCGCCCGATGGCGCAGAGAGTGCATTAGCTTGTCGCGCAGCGCCTGCAGCGTATCGACGCCGCCAACGTCTTTGGCGAGATCATCGTCAAGATCAGGCACTTGCTTGATCTTGACGTCCTTGACCGATGCCTTGAAAGTCACTTCGCGGTCAACGGTTTCACCATCTTCCGAGGTTTCGGGCAGGTTGACCACGAACTCCCGCGGTTCATTCACATTCATGCCTGCGATGTTCTCATCCAGACCTGGAATCAGCTGACCAGACCCGACCAAAACCTGAAGATCGTGCGCGGAGAAGGACTCCTTCAGCTCACCATCGACATACCCCTCAATGTCGGCAGTGACAAGATCGCCTGCCTCCACCACCGAACGCTCTGACGGGACGTACTCGGCCCGCGCTTCGCGCATGTGCTCCAGCGCCTGGTCTACATCCTCATCGGTGATCTCACGCTGTTCGCGATCGAGCTTAATGGCGGTGTAGTCGCCCAGTTTGACCTGAGGACTGGCTGTAATCTTGATCTTGAACACCAGCGGTTCGCCGTTTTCCAGCTCGGCATCGTCAAGCCCGTCGAATTCCGGGTCATCCAACGGCTTAACGCCCGTTTCGCGAAGAGCCGCTGAGTACGCCTCGGGGACGATAGCCTGGATGGCCTCATCGTACAGGGCCTCCCTGCTCACAAAGCGCTCGAGCACGGCACGAGGCGCCTTTCCCTTGCGGAACCCGGGAATGGAGACCCGCCCCGCCACCTTCCGGACGGCGCGCGCCACAGCCTCGCGAACACGCGGTTCCTCAACGGTTATCTCCAGGATCGTACGTTCGTCGTCAACTCCGACTACACTAGCCTTATACATGGTGCACCTCGTTCCCCCGAGCGTCCTTCGGGTAACCTATTCGACGGCTCGACAGATGATTCCTCCGGAAAATGCACTTCAAAACAGCATGCCCCGGCACGCGCCTTTCACGGCGATAACCGGGACAAAACAGCTACACTGCGCTGTGTGCTATCCACCGCAAGCCCGCCGGCGATCGATCATGCACGGCCATAACCTAATGGACATGGCTAATGGCGCGCCCGGCAGGGCTCGAACCTGCGGCCTATGGATTCGAAGTCCATCGCTCTATCCGGCTGAGCTACGGGCGCGCGCTTACAACCGCGACACAGTATAGCACAACCGAAAATGGGTGTAAAGAAAAAGCGCCACAAAAAAGCGCCACAAAAGGCGCCGCAAAAAAGCGCCCCGGAACTCGACCGGGGCACAAACTCCACAAGTCTGTAAAGGTAATGGGGTGGATGATGGGACTTGAACCCACGACCCTCAGAGCCACAATCTGATGCTCTAGCCACCTGAGCTACATCCACCACACTGCGCCTTGATTCTAACATGGCCTCGGGACAGCGGTCAAGAGAGCCGTCCTCGCAAATTGACACCCAAAAGGCGCAATGATAGGATTGTGTGCGTTTAGGACGCGAAGGAAGGGTATCTCATGATCGCCGACAATGGAATGGCTGGCAGAACGCGGAGCGCAAGGCTCAATCCTTCTCAGTTCCTGGTCATGGGATTTGGGGTTGTGATTCTGCTGGGTTCTATCCTGCTGTCGCTGCCCGCCGCGTCAGCCGATGGTTTGGGCGTGCGCTATATCGACGCCCTGTTCACCGCCACGTCCGCCACCTGCGTTACAGGCCTGGTGGTCGTGGACACCGCCACGACCTACTCGCTCTTGGGGCAGGTTGTGGTGCTTGCGCTGATTCAAGTGGGCGGACTTGGCTTCATGGCCATGGCCACGATGATGGCCCTCGTGCTGGGAAGACGGATCACTCTTCGAGGCCGGCTCTTCCTGCAGGAATCGCTCAACCAGTTCACAATGGCGGGACTCGTTCGGCTGACCAGATACCTCTTCCTTACCACCGTAATCGTCGAGGGCATTGGAGCGATCATCCTTTGCCTGCGCTTCTCGGCTCAGTTTCCTCTGGGCCAGTCCGTGTACTACGGGATATTCCATTCAGTCTCGGCCTTCTGCAACGCCGGGTTCGACCTCTTCGGCACGGTGACCGGGCCTTTCACCAGTCTCACTCGCTGGGGATCAGATCCCGTGATCGTGCTCACGATCGGCGCTCTGATAGTCACGGGCGGCCTCGGGTTCCCGGTAATCGTCGAACTGGCGGGACATCACAGGGGGAACCGTCTCTCTCTGCACACAAAGCTGGTGCTCAGGGTCACCGGTATCCTGCTGCTCGCCGGCACACTCGCCGTCCTCGGCTTGGAGCTGTCCAACCCAGCCTCGCTCAAACCCCTGACCTGGGGCGGAAAGCTACTGGGGGCCGTCTTCCAGGGGATTACCCCGCGCACAGCGGGTTTCAACACCCTGGACATCGGCAAACTCAGAGACGGCACCCTTTTCGTCATGATTATCCTGATGTTCATCGGCGCATCACCCGGTTCCACAGGGGGCGGGATAAAGACGACTACCTTCGGAGTGCTTCTTGCTGCAATAATCAGCACAGCGAGAGGACGGAGCGATGTTGAGATGCACGAGAGACGTCTGCCCCCGGACGACATAATGAAGGCCATGACCATAGCGACACTGGCTATGGGATTGGTGACCGGAGTTACGCTGGTGTTATCGGTCACCGAGAACGCGCGCTTCCTGGAGCTGCTGTTCGAGACCACGTCAGCTTTCGGCACAGTGGGGCTGACCATGGGGATCACGCCCAGCCTGTCGGACATCGGCCGGATCTTCATCATGGCCACCATGTTCATGGGCCGAGTTGGACCGTTGACAGTGATGATGGCCCTCGCCCAACGCAAACGGCAGCCATCTACAGTGCACCTTGCGGAAGAGCGCGTGCTGATAGGATGAATGGTGAGGTGAGCCGTTCGGACGGCTCACCTCGTTTGGCGCTATCTTCCGCTGACCTCGATTCCCCGCTGAGTGCCGCAGCCGGCTACCTGCAGTTGGCTACCTGCAGTTGGCTACCAGCCCTCCAAGCACGGGGCCAGGGTAGATGTTTGCGCTGCCTGCAGCGAAGAACTGGGCCGGCAGCGACTGGACTGTTGTGGCTGCCCACACACCTGTTCCCGGCGCTTCTACCAACGGAACCTCAAACGAACTCCCGTCAAACGCGAACAACGCCGTGTACCAACCGGCGCCAAGCTGCGCGGGCGGCGGCACGTTGGTCACTTCCACCAAGAGCTGAGTCTGCCCCACCGAGTCTGTTCGCATCC
>DHON01000058.1:423-3639 GCA_002409965.1 Firmicutes bacterium UBA5389 | reverse complement strand
CCCCACCGAGTCTGTTCGCATCCACACAGCTCCGCCCGCCGTGGGCGCCGGACCCGTAATCGACGGCGCCAGGGCCATCACGCAGGTCCTGGGCACGATCGGGGCCAGCGGAACGCAGATCGTCTGCCCTATGCGCAGGCGGTATGGGTCGAGTCCTGGATTGGCTCTGAGAATCGCGTCCACAGTAGTGCCAAAGCGCAGCGCGATAGTGTACACGGTGTCGCCGGCACGAATCACGTAGAACACACCGCCGGGGCACACAGGCGGAGGCGGGATAGGAATCGGCACCGGCACACAGATTACCTGGCCTATCTGGAGGTTCTGCGGATCAACTCCAGGATTGGCCCTGATCAATGCGTCCACCGTTGTCCCGTAGCGAAGCGCGATTCTGTAGTACGTATCGCCCGGCTGTATGACATATGGCGTCCCGCCTGGGCACAACACCGGAGGCGGCATTGGCGGCACCGGAGGCACGGCCACCGGTATGCATACCAACTGGCCGATCTGGAGCTTCCTCGGGTCTACGCCGGGGTTGGCTGCCATAATCGCCTCCACCGTGGTCCCGTAGCGCCGGGCCAGCGCGTAGAACGTGTCGCCTGCCTTGATCTCATACAGGAACCCGCCGGGGCACGGGGGCGCCTGGCGCGTCTGTACCTCTTCCTTCTCTTCATCTGGCATAGCCGATCACTCCCCCTGGGATGAGTCTAGTGCACCATATGCACCCCGGCACGGGTTTGCCTACCAGCGAAAGGCACATACTACAAGTCCCAAGCGAACAGCCGCCTGCCATGCGAAATGGAGGAGTTCGCCCGGCCAAGAAGAACTGTCTGTAATGACAAGCTCAATGCGGCAGTAGGCCTGCAGACCTTCATCGGCGACCAGTGCGCCAATAGGTGGGGAGTGTTCTCGGCCGCATCGCTGATCGGAGCGGCGCCCGTACTCGTGTCGGGGCTCACCCGCGGAGCCGTAAAGGAGTAGTAAAGGAGTGATCGTTAGGCCTTGCTGAAACAAGCGCTATTGCATTTACCATACGACCCCATGGCCTACCCGGTGGCCGAAGACGAAGTTGAAATCGTTCTGCGGGCGGCCAGGGGCGATCTGAAGTCGGTTCAGCTTGTGTACATCGATAGATACGCCCTTCGCCTGCAGCCCAAGGAGACCACCCTCTATCGAGTCGGAAGCGATGCCCTGTTCGACTACTGGACCGGGCGAATGAGGCTGAAATACGGGCGGTTCATGTATCACTTCGCCCTGAACGATGGACAGTCCACGACATACTACGGAGAAGGAGGACTGTCGGCCGAGGCTGTGACACCGGAAACACGCAACCCATGGGCCTGGTGTTTTCATTACCCATACACCTGGCGTCATGGCGGCGTAGACGACCCGCCCGCCTGGGCCACTGACGCCATTGTATATCAGGTTCTTGTAGACAGATTCGCGAACGGCGACCTGTCCAACGATCCGCCCAGCGCAGAACCTTGGGGTGCCCACCCAACATCGCAATCATTCTTCGGAGGCGACCTGGCAGGAATCACAGACCGGCTCGACTACGTGGCGCGTCTGGGTGCATCGTGCATCTACCTGACCCCGATACTCCTGGCACCGTCGAACCACAAGTACGATACCACTGACTATTACCAGCTCGACCCGCATTTCGGCGATGAGGCGACCGCGCGCGCCTTGGTAGACGCCTGCCATTCCCGGGGTATCCGCGTGGTGCTCGACGGAGTGTTCAACCACTGCGGCTATAACTTCGGCCCATTCCAGGACGTTGTCGCCCACGGCGCCGACTCGCCCTATTTGGGCTGGTTCAACATTCACGAATTGCCGGTTCGCGCCCGCCCCAAGCCAAACTACGAGACATTTGCCCTGGACGTGCCGGACATGCCCAAGCTGAGCACCGACAACCCCGAGGTTCGCGACTACCTGATCGGCGCGGCAGAGCACTGGACGCGCACGCTGGACATCGACGGCTGGCGCCTCGACGTCGCCGACGACGTAGACCCCGTGCTGTGGCGCGAGTTCCGCACGCGAATCCGCGCTATCAAGCCCAATGCCCTGATCGTGGGGGAGATACTGCACGATGCAACGCCGTTTCTCAGGGGCGATCAGATGGACTCGGTGATGAACTACCCCTGGCGCGAGCTGTGCCTGCACTACTTCGCCGGCCGCACCATGGGAACCGACGCCTTCGCCGAACGCCTGACGACCCTTCAGATGCGCTACAGGCGGCAGGTGCACTACGCACTGTGGAACCTGCTGGGCTCGCACGACCGCCCGAGATTCCTCACCCTGTGCGGCGGCGACGTGAGGCGGGGGCTTCTGGCTTCTACGTTCCAATTCACCTGCCCCGGTACTCCCTACATCTACTATGGGGACGAGATCGGGATAGAAGGAGACGACGATCCCGACTGCCGGCGATGCATGCCATGGAACAAGAAGGACTGGAACACTCAGCTCCTGGGGCATTACGCTGACTTGGCGCGCCTCCGCAGGCGATATAGCGCCCTCCGCCGCGGCGAATTCACCGTGCTCATGGCCGACCGGGCAGACGGACCGCTGGTCTACGCCAGATGGAACGCGCGGGGGGCCGCGCGCTCGTGCATGATCGTGGCCCTGAACAACACCGATAGACCCGTGCCGGTCGACCTCGAGCTTCTGGCCGAGCGAATGCGACAGACAGACGCGCTGGCACGCTGCGCCGACCGACCGATGAGGACCGTGTTCAGTGTCGAGGGCCACGATGGCACGGGGAGCGTGGGCGCGACCGCGCCGGGCCAAGAGCCCGAGCCGCAACCCAGGCCCGACTCGAAGCAACCCGAACGCCCGTCCGGGCGCTCCACTGAGCTCGGGCCCATGAGCGCGCGGGTGTGGGTCTGTTAGGTGGCGGGAGCGGGGGCAGCCTCGATACGCGATCTCCCCCGCAACTGACCCTTTCCCAGAAATGACACCTCAGTTGGCGCACTCTGCTCCCCGCAAAGACCGTGGCGGGCCTCCCAGGTTCCTCGACGCTCCTATTCCCGACCATGCCGTGCTCTCAGACCCCGTCGGAGTCTCCAGCTACCTCGCCCCATACGTTACGGCCTAGTCGTCGCTCTGCCTACACTTAACCTGCTTCGTTACCGCTGCAAGTCCAAGGCTCGATTCCCGGTGGGTGGCTAAGTAGCTCCCGATTGGTGAAGGTTCACCGAGGGTCAAGGCAACGCGGGCATT
>DHON01000058.1:0-161 GCA_002409965.1 Firmicutes bacterium UBA5389 | reverse complement strand
AGGTTGCGCAGAGTCGAGCGGATGAAAGGACTGATTTGATGAAGAGTGGGGCCCCTTAAGGCTCTTTGGCCGTTGCGGGGAGGAGCATTGCCGCCATTACAGGTTTACCCATCGTCTGTTGCTGGGGAGATGTCGGAGAGAGACTCGGGGCGCAGAGAACC
>DHON01000104.1 GCA_002409965.1 Firmicutes bacterium UBA5389 | reverse complement strand
GTAAGTGAAGCGATTGAGCCTCGTGAGCAAGATCATCTTGCGCAGGGGAACATCCTCTGCAGATGCACACGTTGCTGTGCGCTGACGGCGGTTCCTCCGGTCCCGTGTGTGACGGATTGGACACGAGGGCACCATAGATGGGACGGGACAAAGAGACGATGTCTCGTCCCACAAGCTGGGACTGGGACTGGGACTGGCACCAGGGTCAGACTGAGAGCTGAGGTGAAGCCATGCCATCGTTTGTGCCTGCGCGCGTGCTGATCGCGCGCAACGCTCTGGGCTACCCGCTGGGGGCGCGCCTGGCGGACGTTTTTGCGGGCCGGAAGATACCAGTGGCGGTATATGATGGGCGCATCCCGTCCGTCTCCCGCACGTCATTTCGCGAGCGATACTTGCTCTCCAAGCGGACTATGGTCGTGCTGGTCAGGGAGGGGCGAGAGTTTCAGACCTGCAAACCCTCGGCCCACTACCAGTTGCCACTGGTATCGGGCTGCCCGGGCCTGTGCCAGTACTGCTATCTCAACACCAACCTCGGGAGAGCGCCTTACGTCAAGGTCTACGTGAATGTGGACGAGATTCTGGAACAAGCCGCCAGCTACGTTCAGGCCCGCGCGCCCGAGACAACGGTCTTCGAAGGAGCGGCCACCTCTGATCCTGTCGCAGTTGAGGCGTGGACTGGGTCGCTTGCCAAGGCGGTCGGGTTCTTGGCCCGCCTTGAGAATGCGGCTTTCAGATTCGCCACGAAATACTGTGACGTGGATGGACTACTGGACGTGGATCACAGGGGAAAAACGGTGATCCGTTTCAGCATCAACTGTGAGTACGTAATTGACACCTATGAGCGGGGAGCGCCTTCACTCGACAACCGCATCAAGGCTGCTGCGAAGGTCGCGGCCGCGGGCTATCCCATGGGATTCCTCATCGCCCCGGTGTTCGCGTTCGAGGAATGGCGCACTCAGTATGACGACCTTCTCCGACGCCTACGTCTGCGCCTTCCGGCCGGAAGCGGCCCATTCACCTTCGAGGTCATCTCACATCGGTTCACCTCAAGGGCTAAGAACGTGATCCGGGCGGTCTACCCCAGTACTACCCTGCCTTTGGACGAGGCGGTGCGCAGGTTCAAGCGTGGCCAGTTTGGCTACGGCAAGTACGTCTACCCGGCCGATCTCATGACCGAGCTGACTGAGTTCTTTCGCGATCGCATCGCCGCCCATTTCCCCGAGTCCACAGTGCTCTATGTGATCTGATTGCCGATGAACAAGGAAACACATCGAGAACTGGCGAAGACTCTATCCAAGACTCCGCTGAAGGCTCTGCCGGCGAGGGTGGTGAGGATGAGTTGAAGCTTGGCGCCGTGCGGGCGGCAGTAATCGCAAGTGTTATCGCAGCCTGCGGCCTGGGCCTGCTGCTCCCTGTGGATACGGCGATACGCCGACAGCTTGCGCTGACTTTCACCCCTGAGCCTGACCCATGCGTAATCACAGTGGAAATCGATGACCAGTCCGTATCATCGCTGGGCCGCTGGCCATGGCCGCGGTCGCTCCTCGCGGAGCTGGTCGCGAAAGTCTCGCGGCACAACCCGGCGGTCGTCGGAATCGATATCATGTTGTCCGAGCCAGATCTCCAAACTGATGACGATGCGGCTCTCGCTGCTGCCATCGCTCGGTCGGGCAGAGTGGTTCTTCCGATATACGTCCAATCGTATTCTCTCCCTCGCCATGTACAATGGTATGTTTCGCAAGAGCAACCGCTCCTGCCCGTTCCGGCACTTGCGCAGGCAGCCCGGGGACTTGGCCACGTGAGCGTGGTTCATGACCCAGACGGAGCAGTCCGCCGAGTCCCAGCTGTGCTGGGAATGCCTGACGGATTCGTCTCTGCCTTTGCGGTGGAGGTGGTTCGCGTGGGCCTGCGACCAGAGGCTGAGTCGAGCGTGTCTGGCGGCGATCTGAGCTTCCAACCAGGGGTGCAGGCTGTCGTTGGGGGTTGCCGAATACCGCTCGACTCCACGTCGAGCATGTCTCCGGCCTTCCCATGGCCGCCCGCCGCCGAACGGATATCAGCCGCCGAACTGCTGGCGGAAGCACCGCCGGAGGCGGGTTCAGGTTCGGGTTCACGTTCAGGCCTGCCCGACCTGGAGGGCAAGTTCGTGCTGATCGGAGTGACCGCAGCCGGCATCGGCGACAGACATGAGACACCGCTTCTCGCCCGCTCGGGCGCGGTGCCTGGGCTGATGGTGCACGCTGCGGCAGTCGGGGCGATTCTGGGCGGACGTTTCGTGCGTCCTGTGGGCGCCGGCGCGGCGTTGCTCGCAGTCGCGGGTGTTGGAGCGTTTCTGTGGGCGACAACCTGCGCGATCGGCGGCATACGGCGCGGTGTCGGTGTCACTGCGCTGCTGCACGCGGGCGCTGCGTTTTGCGCGCTAGCCGGATCTGTGGGGCTGTATGCGCGCAGCGGGATGTGGATCGGGCCGAGCGCGCCTGTGCTTGTGTCCATGGGGTTGCTGGCGGTGGAGCTGTACTCTCGCGCCAGCCGAGCTGGCCGGCTCACGGCAGCGCTTAAGAGATACGCCGGGGTGGATTCGCTTGACGCAGTAGGCATGGGGGCTCAGGCGGGAGCGCACGACATGGCGGTGATGTTTGTGGATCTGCGAGGCTGGACTGCCGCCTCCTACGACATGGAACCAGAGGCTGCGGCGGGACTTGTCAACGTCTACTTGTCGGCTGTCGCGGACGCCGTGGCCGAGCATGGAGGGCGAGTTGAGAGGTTTCCGGGCGATGCGGTGCTCGCTGTGTTCGAGGGCCGGGGGCCCGAGGATTTGTCTTGCTCGTTGCGGGCGGCCCGAGCGGCTCGAGGTGCGGTGAGAGCCGTTGCAGAAGGGCAGTCTATAGCTCTTGGCGTCGGGATAGGCATCGCTTACGGTCGAGTCGCCCGTGTCGAGCTGGGAGGAGCCGAACGGTCGGACCTGACGGTGATCGGCACAGCTGTGAACATCGCGAAGGCCCTGGAGGATGCGGCCGCTGAGGATCAGGTTCTGGTGGGCGTTCCGGCTGACTGGGCGCGGGGCCTGCCTGGCGTTCTTGTGCCCTGGTCGGGACGGATAGCCAAAATACAGCCGGGAACGGTGCAAGTGTTCGAGACCATGTGATCTGAATCACTGCGCTGTCGGATCACGGCAGGTATCATCTAGCCTGGACGAGTATATCTTGCACGGGACTGCTGCTGATGAGTCTACGCTGGTATGCCTAGTCCAGGTGCTTGGAGGTGGGCCTTTGACACACTTGCGACGACGAGTCGTGCTAAAGGGTGTTCTTGCAGCGGTGTTGTTCACAATGCTGGCTTCGCGCGGCCTGGGGCTGGTGGGACGATGTGCGGGCGGCTCTGGCGCCGGCACAGACGCTGACGCCGATGGCGCTGCCGCAATCGGCGAGTTGGGCTATGCTGCCTGCATAACGATGCGAGTGTTCCCAGAGGCGTGGATATGCCAGCCAACCGGATCTATGCCAGGATCCGAGCCGGGATCGGGGTGGACTGCCCCGGCAATCCTCGAGCAGGGAATGATGATCAGACCCGGGGCCAGGGTGACGACGGGACCGCGCGGGCGGGTCTTGTTGGTCTTTGCCGATGGCAGTACCGTCACGATTGAGTCCAGCTCCGACCTGGTGATTGGACCCCGGAGCCTGCAGTTGGCTCCAGTTGCCGGCAGCATCTGCGAACCCGGTGGCGGGCAGCTGCTGCGCCTCGTGCCGCCGCAGATAAGGTTGATTATCGGGGGAATATGGCTGGAAATCGCCAGACGCATCGATTCGGGTCCGTCCTTCGAGGTTGAGACTCCGTCATCTACAGTATCAGTTAGGGGCACCGCGTTCTGCGTGGAGGTGGACGACGAGGAGACCACCTATGTCTACGTCGAATCGGGGCAGGTAATGGTGGAGAGTGAGTCGGGTACGCTTACGGTCGATCCCGGGCAATCTGCAGTCGCACAGAAGGGGAAATGCCCGGAGGCAGCGCCGGAACCTAGGCCCCGAGGCAAGCCATCGTGGGTAGAGACTGGCAACGGCAAGCCTGGCGACGACAAGCCTGGCAACGGCCCAAAGGACAAGGAACGTCCTCTGAAGAAGACTGGGCGAGACGGCAAAGACGAAGAGGGAGGTCGCGGAGATAATGGGCGTCGACCCACTCATGACCTTGGCAGACACTGATCTGAAGATCCGCGCCGCTCTTGGTGCCTGCTCCGTCTTCGAGCGCGAAGAGGATCGGTTCATCTCCAGACTTACAGGCGCTTCGCGGCTCAGGCTAGTGCGTCGAGGCGAGATGTTGTTCCTCCAGGGAGACAAGAGCTGTGATCTGTACGTAGTGGCCATGGGCCGGATCAGACTGTATCGTGCATCGTCGGAGGGGGCGGAGAAGACTCTGGCGGTACTGGGCGACGGCGATGTGTTCGGCGACCTGTCGGCCATAGACGGGCTGGGCAGGTCTGCCGCGGCAGAAGCCATGACCGACTCGGAGGTAGTGCAGGTACGCCCGGAACCTTTTGTGATCTGTCTGGAGGAGAGCCCAACGCTGGCTGTGAGGTTCATCAGAAGGCTTGCAGAGATGCTGAGGGAGACAGACGAGAGCTTGGATCTGTTGGCGTTCGCTGATGCGCGCACGCGCATCGCATCTGCCCTGCTCAAGAGCAGCACACCGTCTGGACGAGTGACCGAGCTCACGCATCGCGACATCGCAACGATTGCGTCTACCGCGCGCGAGACTGTCAGCCGAGTGATCGCGGATCTTGTGGACGCAGGCGTGCTCGGCGCGGATGGGCGAGACTACTGCATACTAGACCCGCAGGCGCTCGAGGATTTGGCCAGAGACTGACGACAGAGGCGGACAGAAGAGAGAGAATAGGCGAAGGGGCGAGGAAGGAGGCGAGGAAGGAGATAAGCACAAGCGAGGACACCGGTTGGTGTCCTCGCTAAGGAAGGGCCGTTGAGCTACTGCTTGTCCTTGCTGCCGCCTTTGCCTTTGCCGTTGCCGTTGTTATTGCTCTGGCCTTTACCTTGACCTTTGCCCTGGCTCTTTTCTGCGTCTGATTCGTCGTTGGGTTGTCCTCCCCGGTGCTGCGGATCGTGTCCGTAGGCGTTGCCGCGGCCCCGGTTCTTCTGCATCGAACCTTCTATATCCTGCTCATGGCCCTTCCAAAGTAGTCCTTTCTTGCCCATCTTCGCCGATATGGCCTGTCCAAGGTTGCGCGCTTCGATTCCGGACTCCTCTGCGACTTCGCCCCAGCCCATTCCGCTTGAGGCCAGTGCGAGCACGTCTTCGAACGACCTGCCGGAATCGACCGATATGACGGCGCAGATGACCAAATCGCCAAGCCCCCAACCCTCGTCGAAGCAGGCTTGCAGCTGTTCAACTGTAACTGTCGAATCGGGGAAGGCCGCCATCAGGCGCTCAAAGAACGCGGTCTTGTCAGCTCCCAGTTCCAGTTCATCGTTTCCCGGTTCATCGTTGTCCGTGTCAGAGCCGGGCTCATCATCGGGCTCCACGTCGATTGCCTGGACTGGAACGACCGCGATGAGACCGAACATGAGAACTACAGCGAGTGTGAGATATGCCGTCAGCTTCTTGGACAATACGCTCAACCCCCAGTAAGTACTGTGCTGACTGCATAGTACCATTGACTGGGCGATTGGGCTGTGACGTGGGTCACTCATCCTGTTGACTCCTGCTTGGCCGCGGCATATGCTATAGACCAAACACGAATCACACACAGGCTATGAAAGGGAGGTAGGAGGCGGGCTGCTCCAAGAGAAGGAACGTCGCCGGGTGTAAGCGTTCCCGGGCAAGTGCTTCTGAAGTGCGCCTTTGAGCCTGGGGCCGAAATCGCGTGTGCAGCGTCGTGTGCAGCAGCGCGCGGCAGTAGGTCCCCACGGGTACGCCCGTTAGCGCGTCTTCCGCTGTCCCGGCCGGGGCACGGAACTTGAGGCACGTCCGTCCGTTCGTCGCGTTCGGGCCGGCCGTGAGCAGAGTGGAACCACGGCATGTTGCGCCGTCTCTGTATGGAGGCGGCGCTTCGCGTTCCATGAGGCGTGTGTGAGGACACGAGAAGGAGCTGTGCGACTATGTTTTCCGACATCCGTTCCTATGTCGACGCTGCGGTGGCCCGGGATCCGGCTGCCCGAAGCCGTCTGGAGGTGATCTTGCTCTACCCGGGTGTGCACGCTCTTGTATGGCACAAGCTGAACCACTGGCTGTACTGCCACCGCGTGTTCGGATTGGCCCGGTTTCTATCGCAGCTAGTCCGGTTTTTCACCGGGATCGAGATCCACCCGGGGGCGCGCATTGGGCGGGGCGTGTTCATCGATCACGGAATGGGGGTTGTCATAGGCGAGACCGCCATAGTCGGATCGGACGTGACCATCTACCAAGGGGTGACCCTGGGCGGCACGGGCAAGGAGACTGGCAAGCGTCATCCCACGATCGGCGATCGTGTGGTGGTGTCGGCGGGGGCGATCGTGCTTGGCTCGATCACTGTGGGCACGAGCTCCAAGATCGGCGCCGGCGCCGTGGTGATCCACGATGTGCCTCAGGACTGCACAGTTGTGGGAGTCCCGGGGCGGGTGATTGCACGATCAGGGGTGCGCGTGCGGGAGGCAGACCTCCTCAACCACGGCGACCTGCCTGACCCGGTGGGACGCGCCTTAAGCCGCATGTCGCTCAAGCTGACCGCGCTGGAGACGGAAGTGCAGGCGCTTCGCCAGACACTCCGGCAGACGCTGCGGCAGACGCCTGGGTCAGTTGCGGACAACGTTGAAACGGAAGAGGGGGCGCATGCAGATGACTATCGCATCTGACGTGACCAAGTTGATAGGACACACGCCTATAGTGAGGCTCAGTAGGTTCGGCTGTGGCTGTGACTGCGACTGCGGCGAATCTGCTGGTCTCGCCGGCGGCATTGCCGGCGTTGCTGACCTCGTGGCTGCCGTGGACGTAGCGAGCCCTGTGCGCGGTGAGATCCTGGCCAAACTGGAGGCGAGAAACCCTGGCGGAAGCGTCAAGGATCGCACTGCCCTATATATGATAGAAGACGCCGAACGCCGGGGCGAGCTTCGCCCGGGCGGCGTCATCATCGAGCCCACATCGGGGAACACCGGAGTGGGGTTGGCCATGATTGCCGCTGTCCGCGATTACAGGCTGGTGCTGACGATGCCCGACTCCATGAGCGTGGAACGCCGACGACTTCTTGCGGCATACGGCGCGGAGATAGTGCTTACCCCGGGCGCGCAGGGCATGGCCGGGGCGGTCGATGCGGCGCGCGGCCTGAAGCGCGACAATCCAAGCTGGTTCATGCCGCTGCAGTTCGAGAATCCGTCCAACCCCAGAGCGCATGAGGAGACCACTGCCGCCGAAATCCTGCACGACCTGGACCGATCGCTGGAGGCGTTTGTGGCAGGCATAGGCACGGGCGGCACCATCACCGGGGTCGGTCGGGCGCTAAAGCGGGCGATCCCCGGCGTGCGCGTAGTGGGCGTGGAGCCGGCCGAGTCGGCAGTGCTTTCGGGCGGGGAGAGCGGGCCCCACGGCATCCAGGGCATCGGAGCCGGTTTCGTCCCTGACGTCCTCGACATGAGTGTGGTGGACGAAATCGTCGCCGTAAGCTCACCGCAGGCGTGTGCCGCCGCCCGCGAGCTGGCGCGCTCAGAGGGGATCCTGGTCGGCATATCATCCGGCGCCGCCGCCGTTGCGGCGCTTGAGGTTGCGCGCGAGCTCGGGCCGGGCGCACGCGTGCTGGCGCTGTTTCCGGATACGGGCGAGCGTTACCTCAGTGTGCAGCCGATTCCTTACAGGCCGGCCCCAGGCGGTCAGCAGCGAACGGATTCTGCCGGAGCAGAAGGAGTTCCGGAAACGGCGTAGAATACCACACGCATCGGCACAAATGTGCTGCACATATGACCAACATCAACTTCAGGAGTGGACTACATGGGTTTCGACGCGCGATTGCTGTATGAAGTCGCCTACCACTACTACGAGCTTGGCAAGACGCAAGAGGAGATCGCCGGAGCGCTCGGCGTTTCGCGAAGCCAGGTGTCGAGGGCGATTAAGCAGGCGCGCGAGGAGGGCATCGTGGTGATCAAGCTCGTCCCGCCGGTCGTCGATTTCGGCGACCTCCAGGACGAGTTGTGCTCTCGGTTCGGTCTCCGCCAGTGCGTGGTGGTCTCCGGCGAGGCGGGGCCGTCGCGTCTGCTCACTCAGAATCTGGGCATGGCAGGCGCCAAGTTTTTGGCCGGCGACCTGAAACCCGGTTCGACCCTGGGCATATCATGGGGTGCGACTTTGTGCGAACTTGCCGCCGCGCTCGGATCCGAGAAGCCGTCCCCGCGAGATATGGTCGCAGTTCCGCTTCTGGGCGGTCAAAGGCAGGCCAGCGCGGACCTCCAGGTCAACGATGTGGCGGCCCGGGTGGCCGCAGCCTTCGGAGGATCAAACGTCTTTCTACATGCTCCGTCTATTGTAGACACCCCCGCTGCGCGCGATACCATCATGTCTGACAGTAACATCAGGAGAGTCGTCGACCAGTGGGCCGGGCTGGACGCTGCTATCGTAGGCATAGGCAGTCTCGTGCCCCCATCGACGCTGCTGGAAGAGGGCGGGTTCTCCCCGGAGGACCTCGACAGCCTGCGCAGTGCGGGCGTTGTCGGGGATATGTGCATGAGCTTCTTCAACATCGAGGGTGAACACGTGAGCACGCCTCTGGAAAGCAGAATGATCGGAGTAGGCCTGTGCCAGCTCCAGGCCTTGAAATGCGCAGTAGCTATCGCGGGCGGCGTCAACAAGGCATGCGCGATTCTGGGCGCTTTGCGTACTGGAGTGATCGACGTGCTCATCACCGACGATACGGCCGCCCGCAAAGTGCTCGAGGCGCGACCGTGAGAACGTGAGAGGCGGGCGGCGTCAAGCCCGCCAGGGACCTGACTAACTACTGAGGAGGCAGGAAAAATGCCGCTTGGACAGGGAGCATTGGGGCTTGGTGTGTCGTACGCGCTCGCTCTGGGTTATCTGGTTCTCATGTGGTTTCTCGGTGGAATCCTTTCACGACAATACCCGATTGAGCATCGCGTGACGTGGGATACTCGTACGATCGCCAGGGTAACGATTCTGGCGGCCGTGGCCGGCGCAGGGGCTATGATCAAGATACCGGGGCCTGCCACCACCATCGCGCTGGATGCCGCCGCCGGATACTTCGCCGCTGCGTTCTTCGGATGGCCCGTGGGGGCTACAGTCGCCGCCATCGGGTGTTTCCTCGCCAACGCCCTCGGAGGGTTCGCCAGTTGGCTGCCTATGGTGCCGATCTATCTAGCAGCGATGGCCCTCACCGTCACTATCGCCGTGTTTGTGGCTAAGAAAGTCAACATCGTCGCGGCTATCATCGTGGGCACCATCGTCAATACCATCACATGTCTGGGTCCGTGGGCCCTGATGATCGGCACCCCGCTCATGATAGCGCTCCTGCCGTCCCAGATAATCGGATCGGCAGTCAATGCGCTGGTAGGGCTGTCGGTGGCAGAGGCTCTCAAGGCCGCGCAGAACAGAAAAAGACCGGAATCAATCGACTGACGCAAGGGCGGTGTTCTACTTGGCGTCTGACATCATCTCGCTCAAGGACGTGACCTTCAACTACAAAGGATCGAATCGCCGCGCGCTGGATGGGATCAGCCTCAATGTGAAGCAGGGTGAATGCGTGGCCATACTCGGCCCTACCGGCGCTGGGAAAAGCACGCTGGCGTGCGTCATCAACGGAACGGTGCCTCGTTTCATGGACGGGAACCTTGCCGGAGAGGTCACTGTGGACGGCCTGGTTCCCGCCAAAGTCGGCACAGCCCAGATGGCATCGCGAGTGGGGCTGGTGTTCGGCGACCCCGACACGCAGCTGTTCGGGATGACCGTCGAGGAAGACGTGGCCTTCGGGCCGGCCAACTTGGGGCTGGACTACGAGAGCATTATGGAAAGAGTGGACAAGTCCATAGCGGACATGCGCCTCGCGGGACTTGAGAGGCGTGCTCCGCACAGGCTTTCGGGCGGGCAGAAACAGGCCACGGCCATAGCCGGGGTGTATGCCATGCTGCCCAAGATAATGGTGCTGGACGAGCCCACTTCCATGCTCGACCCGGAGGGCAAGGCCCGCGTGTTCGGGATCGTGCGGATGCTCAAGGAGCAGCTCGGAGTGACGGTGGTGCTTATAGAACAGGAAGTCGACGATATCTTCGGCCTTGCCGACCAGGTATTCGTGATGCGTTCGGGCAAGTTCGTACTGCATGGAGTTCCGCGCGAAGTTTTCGGAAGAGTCGAAGAACTGCGGCAGGCGGGCGTGCGCGTACCGCAAATAGTGGAGTTCGGCACGCTCATCGGAGCGGCCGAGACGCCTTTCAGCATCGAGGAAGCGGTATCGGCCGTGGGGCGAGCCCGAGACGCAGGCCCCGGCCCAAGCCCAAGCCCAACTTCAGCCCCGACTCCGACCTCAACCTCGACCAACGAAGCGGCGGCCCAGACTGCGGCCCGGGCGACCGCGTGTCTCCGCGAGGCCTGCAGGATCGCACAGGCCGACCCGGTGGTGGAGGCCGTGGATGTCGAGTTCACCTACCCCAGCGGCGCGCGGGCTTTGGACGGGGTGAACCTCGCCATAGACCGCGGTGACCTTGTGGCGATAGTCGGCCAGAACGGGGCGGGCAAGACCACCTTGACTCGCCATTTCAACGGCCTGCTCAGGCCGTCTTCCGGCGACATCCGGGTGCTGGGCCGATCCGCGCAGGGCGTTCACACCATCGAGCTCTGCCGTCATGTGGGATATGTCTTTCAAAACCCCGATGAGCAGCTCTTCTGCACCAGCGTGCAGGAGGAACTGCGGTTCGGGCCCACAAACATCGGGGCAGACCCGGGCGCGACATCGCAGCGGGTAGAGGAAATCCTGGCCGACATCGGCCTGACCAAGTATCGGGAAGTGTGGCCCAAGTATCTGACCAAAGGCGAGCGGCAGAGGCTCGCGCTGGCATCGGTGGTGGCCATGGATCCAGACGTTCTCATAGTGGACGAGCCCACTACTGGGCTGGACTGGGTGGAATCCCTCCAGATCCTCGATTACCTGGAGCGGCTCAGAAGTGAGCATCGCAAGACGATAGTCATAATCACCCATGACATGAACATCGTTA
This sequence comes from Firmicutes bacterium UBA5389, assembly GCA_002409965.1. Taxonomy (GTDB): domain Bacteria; phylum Bacillota; class DTU025; order DTU025; family DTU025; genus UBA5389. The sequence continues at coordinate 18,473 of DHON01000104.1, read as the reverse complement.
GCCTGTATGCCAGACGAGTGGTGGTCATGGCCGGCGGTCGGGTCGTGGGCGATGGAACCCCGCGCGAGATATTCTCGCAGCCTGACCTGATGGAACTTGCATGTCTCAGACGGCCCCCCATCGCCGATCTGTCGCAGGCCCTGTGGGGTGAGGTACTGCTCACTCCGGCCGACGCTGCGGCCAAGCTTCTCGCCTCAAGGCCCACGAACTCGGGGGTGTGTTCGAAGTGATTGTAGAGTACGAAAGCAAGTCATCGGCAGTACACCGCCTTGATCCGCGAGTCAAGTTCGCGTGGATGCTCGCCGCCATAGTGATCAGCGTGATGTGGACGCACCCCGTCTACCTGATCCTTCTGGGATTGACCGTGGTGGGATTCGGCCTGCTCGCGGGGTTTCCGTGGAGCAAGATCCGCGGCGTGCTGTCTTTCATGATCATTGTCACAGCCATCATTACCCTGGTTCAGGGCGCTACATACGTCCCCAAAACCGTGACGCTGGACGAGCCTGCGCGGGTGCTGTTCCACCTGATCCCCGGATGGATCCCTGGGGTGGGTCCGGCGTGCTCCATCAAAGTGGGCGGATTTCTGTACGGCATAGGCATGGCGCTCAAGGTAGTTACCGTGCTGGTGGTAGTGGCCATCTTCGGCTACACCACATCGCCCTCTGAGATAGTGCAGATAATCGCTAGAGTCCCCTTTATCCCGTATCAAGTGGGGTTCGTCATGTCTACGGCATGGAAATTCGTGCCTGTGGTGCAGATGCAGATGAGGACGCTGATGGATGCCCACCGCTCCAAGGGCGTCGACTTCGAACAGGGTACGTTCGCCGAGAAGATCAAGAAGACGTCGGGGATTGTGCTCCCACTCTTCGCCAACTCGCTGTCGATGGCCGACACCATGGCGCTCGCCATGGAGTCAAGAGCCTTCGGTTCCAGCAGGAAGTTCACTTTCATCCGACCATACCAGATGGACCGGTTCGACTGGGTCGTCCTCATCGGCTCGCTGGGCGCAATGGTCGCGTGCATTGCGCTTCTTGCAGTATTCAAGCTGGGGGCGCTGTAGGTGGACGGGCAGGGTAGGCAGAGCAATAGCGACAAGTGCAGTTGGCGAGACAAGCGCGTCGCATGCCTTGGGGCGTGCGCCATGGACCTGATCATCCGGGTTCCGCGACTGCCGGAGGCCGATGAGATGGTATTCGCACAAGGAGAACCGGGCCTGTTTCCGGGAGGGTCCACAGCTAACATCGCGACCGGCATCTCCAGAATCGGGGTGGGATCTAGGTTCGTGGGCAAGGTGGGCGCCGACCAGAATGGCCGGGCGTTGCGCGAGGCGTTTGAGAAAGATGGAGTGGACGTGCGATGGCTCATGGTGGATTCGGCGGGGCGCACTGCTCAGACTGTTATAGCGGTGGACCCCTCGGGAAGTAGGGTGATCTACTCGCTCGGCGGTACGGCCCTGCTTGAGACGGCGGACGAGTTCACCCGCGACATCTTGGACGGCGCGGCGGCGCTGTATGTGGGCGAAGCGCTTCCGCTCGTTGCGCAAAAGGCCATGCAGGTCGCGCGCCGCGCGGGCGCCCACGTTGTGTACGGGCCGGGCGGGGCGGCATCGTGGATCGGCATGGAAAACCTGGCCGAGCTGATGCGACTCGCCGATTTCGTGCTCATGAGCCGGTCGGAACTGCGCGGGATGACCGGGCGCGATGAGCCGGAGGCTGGCGCGCGACTGCTTGTGGAGCGCGGCGTGCCGGCTGTGGTCGCTACCTTGGGCGAGCACGGGGCAGCCTGCTACACACACCGGCCTGGGCAGGGCGCGAATGCAGGCAACGCCCTGGGCCCTGATTCGAGCGGCGGCGCGATTTGGGCACCGGCCTTCGATGTGGACGCCGTTGACACCACCGGCGCCGGAGACGCATTTGCGTCTGGCTTCATATCATCGTTGGTCGAGGGGAAGCCGATAGCGGAGTGTTTGACGCGCGGCAATGCCTGCGCTGCGATGGCCATCGGAAGGGTGGGCGCGCGGGAGGCGTTACCCGCTCGCGAAGAGCTCGAGGCCTTCCTGGCGGTGCACGGCAATGAATGATGGGTTCGATTGTGAGTTCTCGAAAAGAGCGGCAGGAAGCCTCGCGGGCGTTGCCATAGGCGATGCTATGGGCATGCCGTGCGAGTTCTTGACGAGAGATGAGATACGGGCGAGATACGGCTGGCTGGACTGGTTCGCCGCGCCCAGTGCGAGCCATTACCACCACGGGATGCCCGCCGGGCGGATAACTGACGACACCGAACAGACCATCGCCCTCATCCAGGCTCTCGATGAGCACGGTCGGGTCACTGCCGAGACGGCTGCGCAGGCCTATCTGAAATGGGCCGACGACTGCAATGCCTGGCAATCCACGGTCATGGGTCCGAGTACCCGGCGCGCGCTGGAGCGCCTCAGGGCCGGTGAGGATCCGCGCGCCACAGGCTCGTCAGGCGATACCGTTGGGGCGGCGATGCGCGTGGCGCCCATCGGTCTTGTCAATGCGGGCCGCCTGGCCGATGCGGCCGAGGAGTGCTATGCATCGTGCTTGCCCACGCACGGGGTGAGCATCGCCATAGGAGGCGCGTGCGCCGTGGCTTGCGCGGTGGCTGCTGGAGCGGCGGCGACTGGGACTGCGAGTGTGTGCGCGGGAACCATCAGTCACGTCTGGACGGCGCGTGCGGTCGAGGAGATACTCGACGCCGCGGTTTGGGGCGCTGAGTATGGAGAGGCTCACGGCGTGAAGTGGGCGGGTGCGTCAGTTGCGGCTCGTATCCGCTTGGCGCGGCGCATTGTCGCCGAAAGCCGGTGCGCCGACGAGGCGCTGGATGAGCTGTATGAGATCTGCGGTGTGGGGATGCTTCCTACCGAGTTGGTACCCACGGCTATGGGAATTGTGGCGCTCTACGGATCGGACTGCGCGGAGGCCGTGACGGCGGCGGTGAACATGGGGGGCGACGCCGACACCCTTGCGTCCATCGTGGGCGCTGTCACCGGGGCGCTTCACGGCATAGAGGGGTTCCCGGCGGAATGGATTCGAACCGTGGAGGATGTCAATGGTCTCAACATACGTGAGCTTGCCCGGCTATTGGTGTGTGTCAGAGAAAGGAGATCTGCTTATGGCAGGAATTGATGTCAGGCTTCGTAGGATATTCAAAGACGGAAAGGCCGTGGTGTGCCCGTTGGACTTCGGCGGGTTCATGGGGCCTGTACAGGGGATAGATGATCCGCCCCGGGTCGTGGCCGAGGTCGTGGCGGGCGGGGCCGATGCCATCCTGGTCAATCCGGGGATGGCCAGGAGCGAGTGGGCGGGCTACGCGGGCCGCGCCGGTCTCATAGTAAGGATCACCGGCGGGTCCACCAAGTTCAGTCCAAATCCAGCCTTTCACACCCTGGTCTGCAGCGTGGAAGAGGCATGCGCCTTGGGCGCGGACGCCGTCTGCGTCATGGTTCTGGTCGGCTCGGAGCAAGAGCAGGACATGTTCGAGATCATGGGGTCCGCGATCTCCGATGCCCACGGCCTGGGAATACCGGTGTTGGCCGAGGTAATCCCGGCCGATCCTGCGCACAACTACGACCCCGAGTGGATTGCGGTATGCGCCCGCGTTGGTTATGAGCTGGGCGCGGATGTCATCAAGACCTACTTCACCGAAGATGGTTTCGCCGGCATTGTCCGGGCGTGCCGGGCGCCGATAATCATCGCGGGCGGCCCCAAAGTCGCCGATCCCAATACCGTGGTCCGCCAGGCCATGCAGTGCGGGGCGGCGGGCATTGCCTTCGGGCGCAATGTGTTCCAGTCGGCCGATCCCCGGGCCAAGGTGCGCGAGCTGCACGCAATCGTTCACGCGACTTTGGGCCCGAGCGGGGAGGTGCGCCGAGCTTGAAGGCAGCGGTGTATCGTGGGCCGGGTGAGGTGCGAGTAGAGCAGATCCCAAAGCCCGAGGCAGAGCCGGGCGGGGCGCTGCTTCGGGTGAGCTATTGCGGCCTGTGCGGCACTGACATCAAGACATACCGGCGGGGCCACCACATGTTCACTCCCCCGTGCGTGCTGGGGCACGAGGTGGTCGGACGGGTCGTCGAGACTCGGGATCCATCCCCATCCGTGAGTGTCAATGAGGGCGATCTGGTGGCGGTCGCCCCGTACGTCCCGTGCTTCGTATGCCCGCTGTGCGCCCGCGGTCGGCACGAGCTGTGCAGGCACAAGGAGTGGATCGACGGGGGGTTCGCGGAGTACGTGAGCGTGCCTGCGGGGGTGCTCCAAAAGGGCACATTCCGAGTGCCGGATGGGCTGGACCCGAGAGTGGCCGCGCTTGCAGAACCACTGGCTTGCTGTTTGAATGCAGTCGCCGACTCGCGCGTGCGCATGGGCGACACAGTGCTGATAGTCGGCGCCGGACCTATGGGCCTGTTCATGCTGGAGTCGTGCAAGGCCGCGGGGGCGGGCAGGTTGCTTGTGAGCGAACCCGAGGAGTGCAGGAGGCTGCAGGCCGGGCGGCGCGGGGCTGAGGTGGTCGACCCCGGGCAGACTGACGTTGCGGCGTGGGTCAACGATGCCACACGCGGCTTTGGCGCGGACGTGGTGTTCGTGTGCGTTGGCGCGCCCGAGGCCGTGGACCAGGCCATGGCGGCGGCAGGGCCTGGGGGCGCGGTGAACGTGTTCGGCGGGCTTCCCGGGGGCACGATGCTGGCAGTGGACGCGCAGCGTGTGCATTACGACGAGGTGACTCTGACGGGCAGCTTCGGGTTCGCGCCGGAGCATTTCCGGACTGCTCTAGGGATGCTGGCCGCCGGCCGCGTCGATGTCGACGGCATCATCACGCATGAGTTCAGCCTGGACGATGCGGCTCGGGCCTTCGAGACCGCCGCAACGGGCAAGTGCCTGAAGGCGATGATCGGGGTGGGTCAGGATGGCTAGTCCAGCGCTTGTGGGCATAGACATAGGATCATCCGCAGTCAAAGCGTGTGTCTGGCGCGCCGATGGCTACTATCGCGCCGCCTTTCGTTCCGCCTGGGTGGTCAGGCCGGAGGACTCGGCAGGCGCCGAGCAAGACCCGGACCGTATTTGGGCCGCCGTGATCGAGTGCCTGGATGAAGTCATGGATGGGCAGGATCCGGTTGCTGTGCGCGGTGTGGGTCTATCCGGACACGGCCCTTCGCTGATCGCCGTAGATGGTTACGGGCGCGCGCTCAGCAACATAATCACGTGGATGGACCCCAGGCCCGCGCAGGCATGGGAAGCTGGGCCATCGGGGCCGATGAGGCCATCGGAGCTGGCCGGGCCGTCCTTTGAGGCCACGGCTGTGTGGCTGCACCGGAAACTGCTGGAAGACGGGCACGACCTCGCCGGCGAGGCCGTCAGAGTGCTGCAGCCCAAGGACTATGTTGGTCTCAGGCTCACAGGGAACGCCTGGATGGACAGGCCTGCGGCGTCCTGCATGCTGTCGTGGCCCGCGGGCGGGCATCCGGCGCAGGGCCTGCTCCCGCCCACGGTGGATCCGTGGCAGTCGGCAGGGACGGTTTCGGCTGTGGCGGGCGGCGAGACCCGTCTGCCTGAGGGAACTCCAGTTGCGGCAGGGGGCATCGACGCTTTCATTGAGGCTTTGGGAGCGGGGATCGTTGAGCCCGGGGTCGCCTGCGATTCCACTGGCACATCCACTTGCGTGGCAGTGGTCGTGCCGGATGGACTGAACCCTCTGGCTGTCCAGCACGTGGCACCCGGACGGAGTCTCTTAGTCATGCCCGTGTCGTCCAGCGGCGGTGCCCTGGCGTGGGCGATATCAACGGCGATGCCCGATGTGTTCCGAGGCCAGACAGACTGGACCGAACCTGTTCGAGAGGCAGTTGGGCGCTCAGCGCCCGGAGCGGGCGGCTTGACCTTCATTCCGCACATGACGGGCAGACGCAGCCCCACGAGCAATCCGCTGGCTCGGGGAGCGTTGGTCGGGCTGAGCCTGGGCCACACTCCGTCCGACATCGTCAGGTCGGTTCTGGAAGGGTGCGCCTACGCCATGCGCGAGTGCGTGCAGGTCTGCCTGGGTGGGGTGGCAATCTCCGAGTTCAGGGCGGTGGGGTCGGGGGCGCGGCACGATGCGTGGCTTCAGATGAAGGCCGACATCCTGCAGGCGCCCGTGGTCAGGATGAGGGTGTGTGAAGGCGCGCTTGCCGGCGCGGTTATACTGGCGGGCGTGGCGACCGGGGTGTTCAAGGACGTCGATGCGGGCGTGGAGGCGGTAGTTCAGCCGGACGCCAGATTCGAACCTTCGCGCGATCCGCTGTTCTGCGGGGCGTACGAGGATGCTTTCGGCCGATTCCGGCGAGTTGAAGAGGCGCTTGAGAGGATATGGGTGTAGCTTGATGGGTGACGGTAGATTGATATCACGAGGCGGCAGGGTGCCGATTCCACTTGCGATAAAGTTGCTTGCGGCGGGTATGTTCCTGTGGGGATTCGGCTACGGGCTTCATGCCTACATGTTTCCGGTGCATCTGCGGAGCATCGGCTGCACTCCGAGCCAGGTGGGCCTGGTGTTCTCGGTGTCTATGGCCGCGACCGCCGCATCATGCATCCCCGGCGGTTGGCTAGCCGATAGGTACGACAGGCGCAAGGTGATACTGCTGACGTGGCTTGCGGGTGCGCCGGCGCCGATCCTTTACTACTTCGCGCGAGACTACCGCATGGCTGCGCTGGGGATTGCGCTTTATTCGGGGTCGCTTCTGGGGTATCCTGCCCTGAACGCCTACGCGGCATCGTCGGCGGCCCGGGGAGCGGCCGGGAGCGCCTTCGGTGTCATAAACGTGGGATTTGCGGCCGGGATGATCGTCAGCCCGCTGGTGGGAGGGTACGTGGCGGACGCATGGGGAGCAGAGAACGTGTTCCTGTTGTCGTTCGTCTTCTTCCTGGCTGCCTCGTGCGTCATGGCCAATCTTCCGCCTGAGCGCGAGCAGGCGCAGGCAGAACAGCGCGGCAGCGGCGGATACAGCGGCCTTCTGCGCGACCGCGCGTTCGTCTGGTTCATCATTCTGTATTCAGTGTGCGCTTTCGCGTACTACATGATCCAGCCGCTCATATCGCAGTACCTGAGCGATGTGCGGAGCAGCAACATGCAGACGATAAGCGCGCTCGGGACACTGATGTCGTTGGGCCAGGCTCTGATCACAGCGGCGGTGGCTAGGGCTGTCGACAGGCGCGGAGCCCTGGTCGCAGTGGGCGCAAACCTGTTGGTCTTCGTGGCATCGCTGATCTGTTTCGCCGCGGTGGCATCGCAGGCGGTCACTTTCGTATGCCTGTTCCTGCTGGGGGGCTTCATGGCGGGACAGGGTGTTGTGTATGCCGGGGTAGGCGAAATCCTGGGCGAGCGGGCTGACGGGAGGGCATTCGCCTTGTTCAGCCTGGCTATGTCGACCGTGTCGGTGTTCGGCCCCTACCTGGGCGGCGCCATTTACGCTCGGTCGCCGAGTGCCCCGTTCTACCTTGCGGCGGGGCTTGTGGCAATAGGCGGGTCGTTGCTCGTGAAAGAGGGGCTCGCGATTCGCAGTCGTGCGCGCGCGTGCGATGATGAAGGAGGTGGTCAATGGGCAGAGAAGTTCCGTGAGAGAAGGGATTCTGCTACCGTCTAGTTTTCGTCTGGTGACTATCAATTTCAAGGAGGCTACATAGAATGCGCAGACTTGGGCTGATAATCGGACTGTGTGCTGTTCTGGCGCTGGCGGGCTCAGTATACTGCCTGGCCGCTGCCAAACCCGCCGGCAAAGTGGTTGTTACGGTGACAGGCGCTATCACCGAGACCAACTCCGACAAGGGGCTCGAACTCGACATGGCGATGCTCGAGGGCATCGGAACCAAGCTCTACGATGGCAAAGACCCATGGCTTGGCAAGAAGAAGTATACGGGGGTCGTCATCGCAGATATCCTCAAGTTCGCCGGCGCGGCCGGGGACGTGGCTGAGGTCATAGTGATTGCGAAAGACGGCAAGAAAGTCACGCTCAAGGCCGAGGATGTAGCCAAGTATCCCATCATGCTTGCCACACAAGACGGGGGCAAGCCTATCGGGGCAGGGGTGGGGGGACCGGTCAAGCTGGTATTCCCCTACACAACCCATCCCGAGCTGGAGAAGGTCTATCCCAAGGAGGACTGGAACTGGTTCGTCGTAGCTATTGAAGTGAAGGTGAAGTAGACGTGCGGCGCCTACGAGCGCTGCCGCTGTTCCTTACTGCGCTGATCGTGCTGGGTCAGGCGGCGCTGGGGCCGGTATTGAGCGCCCCCGCCGCCGCCCAGGACTTTGCCAGTCCAACGCAGTTGGGGCCGACGGTAGTGGTGATAGTGTTGGACGGATGCCCAGCCGGATCGCTGGATCTTCTGCCCGGCGAAGCGTTTCTGTGCGCAGCGCAGCGCGCGAGCGGGTGTGAGGAGGGTGACTGCCTGTCGACGGTGGTGCGGACGGTCTTCCCATCGTCTACCGCGGCGGGGCACGCCGCCATATTCACCGGGCGCTACCCGGAGGAGAACGGAGTGACAGGCAAGGAATACCTGCGAGCCGATGAGTCGCTCGGTCGGTTCAACTCTCCGGATCTGCTGGAGAGGCCGACACTGTTCGAAGCCGCGCGCGATGCAGGCTTCGGTACCGCCATGATGTCGGCCAAGAAGAACGTCCGCCTCATGCTGTCGGGGGCGGCGGATGTATCGGTGGGGGCTGAGGAAGTCCCGGACTGGGTCCTGGAAGCAGTGGGACCTCCGCCTGATGAGTCCGGGCAGTATGACGACTATGCCGGGTGGCACGTCAAGCTGGACCTGTGGGTGCTTGCCGCGGTCCAGGCCTATCTGGAGAAGGACTATTCTCCGGCCGTCATCGGAGTCAACCTCGGGAGCCCCGACAAGTGCGGACACAGATTCGGGCCTGCTCCAGCCGAGGAGACCGCCGCGGCGATAGCGGCGATGAGCCGAGGGCTTGAGGATCTGGCCGCGAAGCTGGATGCCACTCGGGCCGGCAACTGGTGCATGATTGTAACTGCTGACCACGGCATGACCCGGGTAGATAAGGGCATCACAGCGCTTGACCTCATAGATGAAGTGGCCGAATCCACCGGGACTGAGATCCCCGTGACGCTGGACGGCGGCGTGCTGTATGTGTGGGCGGAGGGCGAGGCCGCGAGCGAGCTGGCAAAGGCGCTTGCGGACGCCGAGGGCGTAGCTGAAGTGATCGGGCAGGACAGCCCCGAGGCTCAGGCACGCCGCGCTGAGCTGCATACGCGTCATCCACGCACCCCGCCTCTGATCGCCGTGACGGCATCGGGCTATATGTTCATCGAGTCTCCGCTGTTCATGGATTACACCCGAGGAAGCCACGGCACAGCTGACCTCGACACCGACTTGCTGGTGCCGTTGGTCGTGTACGGGCCGCGGGCTCGCGATGGAAACGCTGAACAGCTCTTCGACGCGGCGCGGTCGTTGACCGACATCTATGGCCTGGTCATGACGATTCTGGGAATCGAGTGAGCGAGTAAGGCACAGATTACAGCGCGCAGCCTGCGGATAAGCGAGACAGACAAAGGCGACAGACAGAGACAATGGTCAGAGCGGGCAGAAAGGCGATGCCCCCGTGGGGGCGGACGCCGGACTGCCCGCTCGTCGGTCTCGCGGTAAGTGGGTCGGGGCGAGGGCAGTGCCCGCGGAGACGCGGGTGCATAGTTCGCAGCTGGCTGAGCCGCCGCTCGGGAGCGACATAGCCAGGGAACTACGATTGCCTTCGACCAACGTAGGCATCCCAGTGTCTGCCTAGCTCCAGTCGGGGCGAGAGCTGCTGAGCCGGCGTGAAGAACACGCGCAGCGCCCCGAAGGCGGCGGTCATGGCGGTCACAGCAGTGGCGGCCGCGATCATCAACATCACCACCACTTGGTAGCGCACTGCATCCAGAGGGCTCGCTCCCGAGATGATCTGTCCGGTCATCATGCCGGGCAACTGCACTAGGCCCACAGTCATCATGGAGTTGACTGTGGGCATCATTGCGGCGCGCAGCGACTCACGGAGCGCTCCGGCGGCCGCTTCGCGCGCGGGCGCTCCCAGCGCCAGGGAGGCCTCGATCTCACTTCGTCGCAGTGTGAGCTCTGAATGGAATCTGTTGACCACAAGCGCCGCTCCATTCATCGAATTTCCGATTACCATGCCGGCGATGGGTATCACGTATTGAGGCTGGTACCAGGGGAGCACGCGCAACACCACTCCGATTACGAGTATCAAGGTGATGGCGCCTCCGGTGGCGATGGAAGCCGTCGTCATCGCGAAAAGCCCCTGCTTCGCGCCGGCCTGCCTTTTCACGGCGTTGTACCCGGCAACCGTGGTCATGATGGCCAGGGCCAACACCACCCAGTACCATCGGGAAGCATCGAACAGCCGCTGGAGGACGAATCCCACCGTCAGCAGCTGAACGAAGGTGCGGACTGTTCCGATGGCGATGTCGCGCTCCAGGCCCAGGTGTTGCCAGTATGAGATGAGCGCGGTGACTCCCACGAAGAGCAGGGCGATGAGAAGGTCGATCAATGAGATATGGATATAGGCGCTAGCATTCATTGGATAGCTCCCCCTGCAGAAATCTTCGTCCAATTTCCGTGGCGGGACTGGCGAAGAATGCGTTCGCCGCGCCCTCCTCGATCTTGGCGCCGCGCACGAGCAGCACGACTCGCGTGCCTACGGCGCGGGCATGTTCCATCAGGTGCGTCACCATGATCACAGTCAGTCCCATCTCGCGGTTGAGACGGCATACCAGGTCCAGCACGGTGTTGGCGGCTGTTTGGTCGAGGGCGGATGTGGGTTCGTCCAGCAGGAGCACCTCAGGCCGGTTGGCCAATGCTCGAGCAATGCACATCCTCTGCTGCTGCCCAACGGAGAGCGCCGTGGCGGGCCGGTGCAGGAGATCGCGTTCGAGCCGCACCAAGTCAAGGCACTCGCCTGGATCGCAATCCTCCCCGCGCAGGCGCGGGCCGTACGACACATTGTCTGCGACCGTGCCGGCGATCAGCGCGGGAGTCTGAAAAACCATCCCCACACGCCGTCTCAACTCTCGCACATCCAGAGACGAGATATCCGTTCCGAATAGACTGATCTGCCCGGAGCTGGGATCCTCCAACCTATTCATCATCCGCAGGAGTGTGGACTTGCCCGACCCCGAGGGTCCCACCAGAGCCAGGATCTCGCCTTTCGGGACACTGAAGGAGACATCCCCGATCACCTGGAGTTGAGTTACCGAATCTCCCAGCAAGACCGGCTTGGTCTTGCTCACATGGACTAGCTCGACTGCAGGAGCGTATGCAGGGTCGTCCATTGAAGCGAACCTTCCCTCATTCACGATATCATCTGAGCTATGCACGCATTCCTCGGGGGCTGGAACCACCAAGAAGCCTTCTCGGGCTGAGTGCCGGTCGAGTTGCATCGCATCAGCACGAAGGACGTTGCATCCACGAACGAGGCTTGTCTTGACGGTGTTGGAGCAGAAGAAAGGCCGCATCGAGCTGCTGCGGAGTCGTGCTGAGCACGCAAACTCGGTCGCTTGAAAGGATTCTCTCGCGAAACGGCCAGAAACTAGCTGTTGCGCCCGCCCTCGTACACAGGAGCAGCTGGGCCATGGGTACGTCTCGGCGCTCTGCAAGAGACGCCAGTTCATCACGGACTCCGGGTTCGATGTAGAACTACATGCGGTGCATGCGACCCTGTTCTGACATGCCGAACACCTCGCTCTCGGCGATGCATACGCAGAAGGATATACGTCTACGTCCAGAGTAGTTGCGCAGCGTGATCGTGTCAAGGTGCCGCCATTCGCGATTCACCATTCGCGATTCCCCATTCGCCCGTACCCTTATCACGTCGCGCGCCTGCAAAAGCCACCGTCCAGTCTGCCGAAAAGACCTGGACGAGCTGTTCTGAGTTTTCACTGTTGCCGTCTACTGGCTGTGACTACTGTGTATGGCAGGTCTACCGGAGATGTGGTCATATTCTGACGGAAGTGTGCGAGATGTGCTCAGAAAGTGACTGCATGCAGTTCATAAAGTGACCTATGCAGCAATGTATAGACAAGACATGGGACATCCATAGCACTATACGCCAGCACCTGGGCTGCAAATCTGTCAACGGGCGCGCAGAGCGCCTCGAACGCGCCCGAAGCGGCCCTTAGTGGTCTGCCGAGCGCTCCCCAAGCGTCCGTTGCCAGGAGATCATCGACATAATGTAAAAGTTTGCCGCAGGGCCGAAACGCGCATGCTCAAAAAGTGAGCATATCTCAAAAACTAACGTCAGAAAAAGCACATACCCTTTTTCCCCATTTGTGCATACTCCGCCTGTTCCGTGGGAAGGCGCGTGCCTGGCGAAGACGCTGCGTCTCACGCCGGTGCCTCGCAAGCCGGCGGTGAGCGTTTCCCGCAGCGCATTCACAGCAGATCCGCCTCGCCTGCGCGGCCCTGGCCGCCTGCCCAAACGGTCTGGCGCTGGGCTCTGACGGGAAACCCCGCGCTGGGCAGGGCTTCGTCGAGCCTGCGGAGGAACCCGATGGCCCCCTGCGAGGGTCTTTGGGCAAGGTTCAGCATCGCTTCAGTCGCAGGTGGATGCAATTTGACGATCGCGTGAAGTTTGGTATTGACATCATGGGTCAAGAGATTTAATATATTGATGCGGACATCAATAATCTTGAGGTGCGACTTGAACGGAGGTGCCAAATATGATCATCACGATGGGAAGCGTGAGGGTAGAGGTGAGCCGGGCGCCGCGTGGCGATCAAACGGCGAACTGGGGTGGCGAGATCAGGCGAGCATGCGAGGGGTTGCGGGTCGAAAAGGCCGCACGGGATGAACGGCTGGCGCACGAGATGGAGGTCAGCGAGTATCTTCCGATGCTGGGGTAGGCGCGCGAAGACGGGGAGCTGCAGCGGAAGGGCGGGGTTCGTCGGCGATGGATCACGTAATGGATAACGTAATGGATCACGTATGTGCTGTAGAGAGTCTGCGCAAGACCTATGGCTCGGGGGTTGTTACTGATCGCGATCTGAGCTTGCGGGTTTCTGCCGGAGAAGTCCTTGGGCCTGCTTCGCCCAACGAGTGGTTCGATCCGTATCTCGAGACACGATGTGGTGCGTAACCCTGGCGTTGCGCGTCTGTAGCCGGCAGCGTCACCTCCCAGACCTGGGGGGAAATCGGGTTTCTGGCTGCATGGACAATGCTTTCGCTGTAGGCAGCGTCCCGCAAGCTTGCCTGGCGGGCTAGTGATTGATCTCCGAGGCCGTGCCGTCGACAGGATCGGCAGCGGCATCAGCAGCGGCATCGGCAGCGGCGGTGTCACGGTAGGCCAAGGCCAGCGCACGCCGCGTTACGGTCTGGTAGTAGTCTTTCATGATAGCCATGAAGTCCGAGTTGGACAATGCCCTGTCACGGGCCCAGAACTCGGGCACGCCCAGTCGGCGTATGACGCCGAGGGGCGCCTCGGGCGCTGCGACTTCGATTTTCAGCGATTCAACAGCCGCCGCATCCCCGTTCCAGAACGACCACCCCTCTTGGATTAGGGAGAGGAGCTGTTTCGCTGCGTCAGGTTCGGCGTCAAGCTCGCCGGCTTCGCGGCTGTTGTTCCCATCGTCACCCCGGCCGCTATTGTGGTCGCAACTCCTGTTGGTAGCCTGGTCGTCGTCTTGGCCGCTACCTCGGCCGCCGCCCTGGCCGCGGCTCTCGGTGCCGCTCTTTTGGACCTGGTCGGCGCTGCTGGCACTGTCGGCCTTGCTGACGACGCTGATCTGTGCGCGCTTTTCGCGCAGGGCAGCCAGCACACGCTCTTTGGGCATCCCCCGAAGCAGCAGGAGGAGGAACGGGTCGCGGTTGAACTCCACACCAAGCACGTAGAACACAGCTGCAATGTGCTTGCACGGGTTGGCCCAGTCGGGGCAGGTGCAAGACATGTCCACGTCTTGCTCTGATTCGGGAAACAACCGAGCATCGCATTCTGCGAACGCATCTTCAATGTTCTCCGGCATCTCGCCCGCCAGCAGGCGCGCGGCGAACGAGGCGTGCTCGGCCATGGCCAACGCTGCTTTGTCCCAGTCGGCATCGCTCAGGGGTTCGATGTTGATGGTCACCCTGTAGGGCCTGCTGCGCGAGCCCTGCACTCGGGCATCGATCCTTCCCGGGCGCACTTTGACCTCCAGCACATTGCCTTGCCGGGCATAGGTCCGTCCGCGCTGCAGGCGGCTGGACCAGCCCAGGCTGTCGAGGGCGGCTGTCCATCTCTTTGCCCACCGTGTCTCGGCGAATTCGTCTTTCTTGGCCATCCTCGGGCCTCCTCTTCTGGTCGCGCTCTCAGCCGTGTGTCAGTCCTGTCTCTAGTCCCAAGCCTCGTCCTCTTCGGCAAGACTCTCCCGTCTCAACACGAACAAATCGTGAAGTTGGTCAGTGGACATCTCCGTTATCCAATCCTCGCCGGCGCCGATTATCGCGTCCGCTAGGGCCTTCTTCTCTTCTATCAGCTGATCGATGCGTTCCTCCACTGTGCCGGCCATCACGAACTTGTAGACGTGCACGTTCTTGGTCTGCCCGATGCGAAACGCCCTGTCGGTGGCCTGGTTTTCTACGGCCGGATTCCACCAGCGGTCGAAGTGGAAGACGTAGCTTGCGCGCGTCAGGTTCAGCCCTGTGCCTCCGGCTTTGAGCGACAGGATGAAGACGGGCGGGCCGGCGGGATCGTTCTGAAATCTCTGGACCATCTGGTCCCTGACCTTCTGCGGCACTCCTCCGTGCAAAAATAGGACCTCGCACCCCAATGCGCGAGACAGATACGTCTGCAGCATCGAACCCATTTCGGCGAATTGGGTGAACACCAGCGCGTGGTCGCCTTCGCCGACGACTTCCTCGAGCATCTCCGTTAGCCGGGTGAGTTTGCCCGAGCGATTCTCGATGCTGCTCCGATCGTGCAGAAACTGCGCGGGGTGGTTGCATACCTGCTTGAGCTTGAGCAGTGTGGACAGGATAATCCCTCTGCGCTCCATGCCCGATGCGCCATCGATTCTGGCGAGCATGTCGCGGACCACGGCTTCGTACAAGGTGACCTGCTCTCTTGTGAGACTGGGGTACACTTTTGCCTCCTGCTTTTCGGGCAAGTCCTGGATGATCTGTGGGTCGGTCTTGACGCGGCGCAGTATGAAAGGACGCGTCAGGTTGCGCAGACGATGAGACGCCTTTGCGTCTCGGTAGCGCTCTATCGGAATCGCGTAGCGCTGCCTGAAATCCGTGAAGGAGCCCAGATAGCCGGGGTTCAGGAAATCCATGATCGACCACAGTTCCGACAGGCGGTTCTCCACAGGCGTGCCGGTGAGGGCCACGCGGAAGTCGGCGTTCAGGCGGTGGGCGCTCTGGCTCTGCTTGGCCTCGGGATTCTTTATGTTCTGCGCCTCGTCGAGCACGACTGCGTTCCACCTGATCGGCCTCAAAGTCTGCTCATCGCGGGGCAGGAGGGCGTAGGTAGTAACGACTACATCGTGGGTCGCGGCGGCCTGTTCGAAATCGCCGGCGGCTAGCCTGTTCGGGCCATGGTGGACCATGACCGCAAGCGATGGGCCGAACCGTTTCAGCTCGCGTTGCCAGTTTCCGACTACGGACGTTGGGCATACGAGCAGGGTGGGCGCATCTAGAGCGCCTTCTTCCTTCGCCCGAAGCAGCAGCGCGATCATCTGAATAGTCTTGCCTAGCCCCATATCATCTGCTAGGCAGGCGCCCAGGCCCCATCGCTCCAGGAATGCCAGCCACGAGAGGCCGCGGACCTGATACGGCCTGAGCGTGCCGCTGAACGTGCGCGGCTGCGGCAGCTCTTCGACTCGCTCGCCGGCGGTCAGCCGGGCCGCAAGGTCGGCCATGGGTCCGTCCATGTCGATGCCCAGAACCGGAAGGCCGGCCCGAGGAAGAGCGTCAACCCCCGAGTCGTCGGCATCGGTTGCGGTGAGCGACATTGTGAGCACATCCCGCACGGTAAGGCCGCGGCGGACCGCTCGCTGGTCCCAGAAGGCGATTGCCGATTCGACTTCCCCGGGGTTGATCTCCACCCACTCGCCCCTGGCTCTCACCAGCGGGACCTTGAGAGCGGCGAGTCGACGGAATTCGTCCTTGCTCATGATTCCATCGCCCAGCGCTGCTTGCCAGTCGTAATCCACCAGGCTGTCCATGGAGAAGCGAGACACGACAACGTCTTCGCCGGAGTGGTCACGGCTGTCGCTGCGGCTTTGTGCGCCTGATCTCGGTTCCGACCAGACCTTGAGGCGCACTCCAAGCCGGGCAGGGCTCGTGCGCGCGCGGTCCCACCAGGGCGGGGTGAGCACTCCGAGGCCGAGCTTCTCCAGACGCGGGCACACCTCGCGCAGGAACGAGTAAGCCTCGGCGGTGCTGAGCTCGCAGGATTCAGGCCGCGCCATCCCGAGGCTTTCCTCTATTGCGGAGAAGTAGCGGGCTGCCTGTCCGAGATCGGCGAGCAGGCGCTCCTGCGGGTTCTCGAATCGCCTGCCAAGAAAGCGCAGCAGACCGCTGCGCTCCCCCCATACTTTGGCTGCCGGCACCAGCACGCTGGGGTCGTCGGCAGCCTGGAGGTAGTAGTGTAGCGTCCAGATATCGGCATCCGGGTCGGAATCGGTCGCGGCGATGGGCTGCACTGAACCTGCAGGGACTGCCGGATCAGCCTGGTCGACAGGATCGGCCGGGTCTTCCGAGACTTCCGCGTCTGCCGGATCTGGCGGCGACTCAAGGCGAAAGCAGGTGCGGAAACCGCCGGTGATGGAGGCCTGAGGCGCATCGGAGGATGATGCCATGCTCGCTGCGTCTATCCAGTCCTTCACTCCACGGCGGACAGAGCCCAGGCGGGCGCGGTCGGCTCGGATCTCGGGTTTTTCCTTGTTCAGACTGCAGATCCAGGCGCAGGCTGGCCGTTTGTTGCTGAGCATGGCCATTGCCAGCAGCCGGCGCTCGGCATCGTCAAACTCCTGCCTGGCAATGGAATCGGCCCACCGGATGTTCCGCTCCATGGCCAACATGCCTCTGACCGTCTCGTCCACGGAAGTGTCGATGAAACTGCGCAGGATGACATCGCCGGGCACGATCCGGGCGCGCTCTGCATCTTCGGGCGGCCACACAGCTCTGCACAATACGGGCATGGCCTCAGCCAGCGTGTGGAAGCGCGATACGTCCTGAGCGGATTCCCACATAGGGCGCCACACCGCTTGAACGCGCGACTCGTCTGCGGAGGCTGACATGTCGGGCATGAACTCCTGCTTGGACAAGAGCTCCAGCACCAACTTGGAGGCTTGGATCCAGTAGAGGAAGTCGCTGCCGGGGGAGCATTCGGGCATGCGATCATCCCCCGGCTCAGCGGCAAGGCCGCCCAGGGGTAGCACTGAAAGCAGACGAACGGCATCGACGGCTGGGATGCTCACTCCGGTGGTCTGAACAGAACATGCGCCGGAAGGACGTGCTGCTTGATCTTTGGCTGTCCATCGCTCGATCCGCTCGTCCGGCAGAACGCGGCGTGCCTGCTGGAGCAGGTTGGGGGAGGGGATCGGATATCCGGCCTCCGCCGGGAGCAGCATGAGAGCGTGGCACTTCCGGGGTCTGGCCACCATGCGCGCGCTTTCCCGCACCGCATCGGGCCCGGCGACAGGCCCCGTCTTTCGGCGTCCGTCGATCAGTCGGCAACCGGCAATGCCTGCAAGAAGCACAAATGACTGCGCCACCTCTCTTGCAGAAGCCTGAAACGGATGGCCTGGGAAAATGCCTTTGCGACCGCGCAACTTCAAGCCCAGACGCTTGGGGGACTCGCCCCATATGAAAAGGCGCCCTCCGGGCGCCGGCACGCCTTGATTGTGTGCGAAAGCAAGCCAAGCTGCGTGAAGGATCAATCTGTCTCACCGCCCACACATGAAGCTTAGCATAGGATTCGCCGTGGTAGCAAGGGGGTCCCGTCCAGGCGTCCAGGGGGGGGTGCGTGTAACGATTGTTGCTCCTAAAGCCTGGCGCCGTTTCCTCCATGGTGGTTGGTTAGGCTGCCATTAGGGACTTCGTTTGCCTCCCAGCTCCTGAGTTGGCCCTTTCCTTGCGGTTACGCCAGAATTCGTCCCACTTACCGTTCAGGACATATGTCCTCAGGTTGAGGACCTTCTCAGATCCATCAGCGCTCCAGCGCATTCCCTGTCTTTTTTGCCGCATCTGCACTACGTTCTTGCATGCGCTCTCTACGCCGCCGCTGCCAATGTGATATCCCTTGGCTCGGTACTCGTCATACCTCATTCTCTCAAAGCCGCGCTAATCCCGCAGGGCGCGAGCCTTAGGCGCCCATGCGCCTCGCGGACGGTCGCGGGCACGGCCGAAAAGCGCCAAGCGCTGGGCCTGGACCGAGGCGCCGCCGAGACGCGGCGGCCATACCCCCGCTGAGCGGCGACTCCCTGACCTGTCTCGCTTGAA